>JAYEFW010000242.1:0-11392 GCA_034658795.1 Thermodesulfobacteriota bacterium | reverse complement strand
TACGTTCACCGGTGTAGATTTTTTCAAGTCCCGCATTAACCAATATCCGGTTTTCATCAACAAGAGGAACCATATCAGCAATGGTTCCAAGGGCTACAAGATCGCAAAGATTTTTTAAATTGGGCTCTGGCAGTTTAAGCCAGAAGCTGTTGTCACGCAGGTGTTTTCTGAGGCAGATGAGAAGATAAAAGGCCACACCAACTCCTGCGAGGTTATCAAGACCTGAGGTGCAATCGGTGCGTTTTGGGTTTACAACAGCAAATGCATGAGGCGGTCTGTCCGTTATTCTGTGATGATCGGTTATAATTACATCTATTCCAAGACCTTGTGCAGCTTTCACAGCATCATAACTGCTGGACCCGCAGTCCACAGTTATTATAAGGTTTATTCCTTTTGGCAACGCATAATCTGTAATATGGTTTTTTTGCAGACCATATCCTTCTTTTATCCTGTGCGGGATATAGTAATATGCATTTGTTCCTATGTAACCGAAGAACTCTAAAAGGATAGTTGTAGCTGTTATTCCGTCGACATCATAATCCCCGAAAATTAAAATTTTTTCATTATTGATTATTGCGGAATAAATACGGCCAACAGCGGTATTTATTCCTTTTATTGAAAACGGAGAACGCATATTGTTAAGTGAGGGATTAAGAAAATCAAAGGCATCCTCAACAGAAACAATGTTTCGATTAACCATAATGCTTGCTATGATTGGATTACATTTAAGAGCGTTACTGATTTTTCTTACAGAACCGATATCCGGTTGAAGTATTTGCCAGTGTTTTTTCATAATTGAAATATAACTTATATTGTGGTTTCGGACAATATGAAAGATCTGACAGGACTATGACTTTTTCAATGTAGCCTCAATTTCCTCGATGATAGAAAACACGTCGGGAACGTCTATAATCTCTTGCACCACTTTGTTTTCGCAGTGAACATGATGCGGAGCATTGAGTAACCCCGGATAGTGTGGGGCATTATCCCAACGTCGCTTTAATGCCCCATCAGCGTTTTGCCAGTGAAAGCTGTACTTCAATAGCTGTACATTTGCGTCAGATTCGGCCACATACTCAAACAATTCAAGTGCTCCTTCGTTACCTAACAGAGCTTTAATCCGTATCTTTCCATCAGAATGGCCAATCTCTCGTCTTAAGATTCGATATGAAGTAATCACAGGACTTTCTATCAGCCGCACCTCAATTGTGTCAAAGTGTTGTTGAATGAATAGGTTCATGAGTCAGGTTCATTTTGCAATAATGCCAATCGTGTTTCAGCATTCGACAACATCTCAACAGTAGCCGCCCACTCAACAAAATCCATATCATCACCCATTTCGCCATTTTCGTAGCGCGAATAGAAATCAGACGAGTCCAACCCATATTTCTTCTCAAGATTTTGCAGTTGCCCTGCCAAACGTGTTTTAAGTTCAAGCATGCGTGAAATTTCACGTTCCAGCAATTTGTCAATAGCCATGTTTATCACAGGGTCAACCACGGAACTATCAGCAGCAATATATTGTTCCAACCGTCTAACTTTTTCAACTGTCGATATCATCTGTCTTGCCTCATTAATTTTTCTGTAATGTCGAGTATTCCCAACATTAGCAAATTTAATTAAAAAATACCTTCCCCCCCATGTCCTTAATAAATTCATCAACATCTCTACAGAAATTTTTCCTTAACCCGACTTCCGCTATTCTCTAAATCATAAATCCACCGGTTCTACCGGTGAGAATTGATAGAATCCAATGAGGAAAGCCCCAAGGGGCAAGGAGTACCGTCATGAAAGATTGGAAAAGTCAAGCACATGTTAAGTGGGAATGCAAGTATCATGTTGTTGTTTTGTAAGTTCAAATGCATTTTCATAACGCTTCTATAAATATAAGATATAAAATGTTCATAAGACCGACCCCAAATTTTTGCCCCCGAATTCTCCGTCAAGTCATATTATCCCAATGAGACCCAAAAAGTTGTAAAATTTATCCAACTGTGTTATTTTTGTTTAAAATCAATTTAGAGGGATTGATAAATGGGAATAGCGGCTAATTTAAACTAATAGATTCTCTTGATGAAGAGGACAAAACAGCGTTAATTGGAGTGATAGATTCAATGCTCAGCAAGAAAAAAATACTTAATTTGGTCACAAAGGAAAACATCGCTGAAAGTGTTGTATAAAACAGTGGATATTTAAACAGGGAGTTTCCCTTATGGAACAGGTTCAATATATCTCAGATGAAAACAAAAATGTAACAGGGGTCATTGTGCCTATTGATCTCTGGAAGGAGATTCAATCAGAAAAAGAAACCGCATACCTTCTCAAGAGTGAAACGATGAAACGACGATTGCTTGAAGCTAAAAACCGCAGGGAGGGCATACCTTTTGACGAAGCCTGCAAAAAACTTGGAGTTTGACCATTCTGCCTTCGAAGATTTAGCCTGCCGGTATCATTATTAAAATAAGGTAGCCGCTTGTCTGTCTTAATGCCCCGCCTGTCATGCTCTCTGACACCACAGTTAAGCTTAAAGGAAGATTTAATTCACAATTTAAGCTTTGATACCACAGTTCACAATTCCCCGGATAATGACATGCTGCAGAATTCACGGCGCATACGGTCTGGCTTGTCGTGGCATGTCTTATCTCTTTGCAGTATGACATTTGCATCCATATCAAAATATGTCCAATTAGTCAAGCTCGTCCCCTGTATGTCCGTCCCCCCATATGTCCCCCAGATCTCCTCCGTCATTCCGGCGAAAGCCGGAATCCAGGCAGAAAGGATATTGTTTGAACGGAGTCTTCAGCAATGGACGCGCATGGAAAGAGAAGTATACAAATAAAAAACAGTATCAGCCTGCATGTTCTTGGAGTAATACATTTACCAACGTTTCAGTCGATACGCCCTGCGACTTGGCCTTCTTTCGAAGAACCTCCAATATCCCCCCAGCGACAGGCACTAGATAGACTCGACGCTTAATATCTACTTCAAAATTAACGTCTTCCATCATGTCTTCGTAGTCAGTAGAATCATGACTCTCCCAGAAAGCGCCTGCTTCAGCAATAGATTGAAACGCGTCTGGCAAATCATCTCGTTTGTTTGTTAGTTTACTTTTTCCTTTTTGCATAGTATTTTTTCTCCCTCTCTGTCATGGCGCGGGCCGAAATTACCAAGGCCTCACGTGTCATCTTATAGATAAAAAACGCAGCAAGATATCTCCCCGAACCGGCTTGACCTAAAGCTCTATAAACGTTTTCACCCTTTATACGGCCTTTTTGTATTTTATTGAAAATGGGCTTACTGGTAAAAAGACTTTCGACCTCAGATACTGTTACACCGTGTTTGGATTCGATCTTGTCAACTATATCAGCAAGCCATATAAATCCTTCAATCTTCACTTAACCCATACCTTTCTCCGATATTTGTGAATTCCTTTTGTTCAAATCTTAGCCCATTCTGCATTTAGATCAATCCAATAACCGCTACTCGTTTCCCACCTCCACATCTATAGACTTTCAGATAATTAATTTCACAAGGCCAGAAGGAGGAAGGCGTATTAGTTATACGTCGACGACTGATAACACAGTGAAATTATTTATCTGAAAGTCTATAACATAATATCTTGCTCGTAAGGCGCACCCCATTCCAAATAATATATGCCGGTATGCACGTAACCGTAAAAACTCTAATATTCCCAAACCTTCGGTGCAATTGCCAATCCGTGTTTTACAGATAAGATGTTCCCAAAATTGCCGTTGCCAAACAGCCTGTTCTTTTTTTGTCTGTCTTGATGCAGAAGGTGTATGTTTATACTTGTTATCACACTTTTTTATTTCTACCAGAACTTTTTGAGAAGTTACTTAATTTGCTTGCTTCAAGTGGATACACCGTTTAGAGGAAAAGGCAGAGGCATTTGCTGCCTCTGCCTTCAATATCTAATCTGCTTTTATCATTTATGGGACAATGCAGATAGAATCAGTTCCCTGTATGGGAGTCCCCCCATACGCCTCGTAGAGATTTCCGGTGAATGTGGCTTCTGATTCACCAACTTGAAATGCTCCGTCCTCATCTTCTATCTGGAGAACCAGATCATCAAAGCCATCATTGTTCACATCCTCAATATGTGCCATAAGTTTGTTACTCTTTCCCGCAATATTAAGAGTAAGTCCTGACAAAGTGCAGGTCGAGGGGTCAATCTGAGTACAGTCAAAATCAGCACTTCCTAAGATAGCCAAGGGAATAACTCCATGCCCATCATTGTTGAAACAGTTGGGATCACTTCCCGGTTTGATGTCGATAGTAACTTCGATTACCGTTGGATCAGTTTCCCCCTCATCTGGATTATAGGCACCGTCTCTGTTTTTATCTTCTTCTCCATCAGTAGTGCCGTCGCCATCTGAATCCGGATTCGTTGGATCGGTAGTTGTGGATGGATCAGCGTCAGCCACAAAAACACCGGCAGAAATATCGGTTGCATCCGGGTCTTGAGGTTCTGTCAAACCTATTTCAGTGCCGTCATAAATACCGTCTCCATCTGTATCGGGATTGCTGGGATCTGTTTCACCTATATAGGTGTCGATCAGGCCGTCATGATTCTTATCCTCATTACCATCAAGAATACCATCCTCATCGCTGTCTGCATCAGTTGGATCGGTGGTTGTAGATGGATCTGCATCTGCAATGAAATTACCGGCAGTAAGATCCGTGTCTTGGCCTTCAGGTTCTGTTAAACCCCGTTCTGTGCCGTCTAAGATTCCATCTCCGTCTGTGTCAGGATTAAGAGGATCTGTTTCGCCTGGGTCAAAAATGCCGTTAGCATTCAGGTCTTCGCTGCCGGCGTCTCCGTCAAATAATCCGTCATTATCGGTATCATCATCATAAGGGCTCGTCAAAACTTCAAGTGGATCAAGCAAACCATCACCGTCCGAGTCATAATAAGTTTCTATGTCTTTTCTAATTATTGTTGTTTGGCATGAATCCATTTTAACTCTAAGTAATTTTACAGTATCATCTGAATATGTATATTTTAACTTAACAAATTGACCCTCTAATTTTTGCAAGGGTAAAGCTAAGCCAGCATCATCTTCCCAAAAAATTCCATCAGCCGCAGATGTGCCACAAAAATACGACCAAATAAATTTATTATCATCGTAGAAGAAAAAAACATCTGAGAATGGGTTTTTTAATGATTTAGAATACTTTCGAGGATATAAATAAGCAGTTACATTTTCAGAACTATTACAGTAAGGATTTAAATTGTATTCTAGTGCTATATTTTTTACATCTGCTGTTGTTTCCACAATTATACCAGCTCTTTTTGTCAGGCATAAATTATATTGTGAGATATCTGCCCCAGGTTGTATCACCAATTCGACATTTTTGTCTGAACCATAGTTAACTGTTCCCACAGATTCATCATAAAGAAAATCCTTAATAATATCCACGATCCTTGAATCTTTTCTTTGCTCATCATGATTCAAGTTGATGATTCCAAGGTTAACACCATGGTCTAAAAGACTGGCGCTGCTTATCGACACAACTCCGTCATCATGTCCAGGAGCTTCCTTATGTAGCCATTCAGCGATATCAATATGTAGCCATTCAGCGATATCAATAGACTTTTTGCCGGCAAGTATTAAAGTGTTCTCGATTAGGGAAAAAATATTCGGGCCTTCTACTTCCATTGACATTAAGCTCGAACTTCCAGGCGTAAGTTCTCTATATATTGGCGCTGCCGGGTCTTGATAACTTTTACTAAAAATTCCTACTCTCTGCAAAATGGGCAACAGCTCCCTCAGCCTTCCAGAGGAAAGGTAATCCATGAAATGACTAATTCGATAGGAGGCATACGACCCATGATGGGGTGGTCCCAGCATTAAAAGATTTTGTATTTTCGTACGTGTATCAGGTTCGTTGTACAGCATGTACCTTGCAACCACGCCGCCATAACTATGGGTCAGCATATTGATTTTCCCACTACTATCAGAGTCTATTTCCAAAACTTTGTTTAATGCCTTTGCAAGCATTTTTCCGCAATCGGGAAGTTTATCCTGGCCTTTGTAATAGAACTCCCACGCCAATATCCCATCACCTCTTAGTGCGCTTGGAATCGACTTGGGATCAGTAAGATCATAATCTATTACTAAATCTACCAAATCCGATTCTCCCCAATAATTTGCACTGCCGTTAATTCCATGAACCAACAACAAGGGACGAGTAAAAGGCCCTCCCGATTCAATAATATTGTTATTGTCATCGACTGGTGGTTCCAGGACGAAACACTGTTTTTCTAAATGCTTATTAAGGTAACCGTTGTTTGAATCTGGATCTTGATCGTCTACGCCAAGGATCGAATCGACATCCAAATCATCACCTGGATCATCTGTCCAAGAATCAGCATCCATAACTGTAACTAACTGGACCGTCCCTCTGTTCCCTTCTGTAAACTCTTTTTCATTCAGGTTAAGCGTCCACCAGGCAACTTGTCCTGCCCTTTCAATTCGTGCACTAACCATATTATCTTCCATATTAGGACTCTTTCGATAATATGGATCAGGTTGTCGTTCGGTCGGGAAGAAAAATAGATAAGTTAGTTTGTCAAAATTCAAGCCAGTAATATTGGAGCGCTTTATCAGTGCTACACCGTCTCTGACATAAATAGCTTTCAAACCATTTTGAAAAACATTTGTTTCGAAAGCATCTTCATAACCATCGTTAATTCCATCTCCATCCTCATCAGAGCTGAATTTTCTAAAATATTTGTAATATTCTTTGTATTGATCAAAGTCACCATCGCAAAGATCAATCAGGTCAACATCCGGCGGTACATCTCTAAACAGAAGATAACCATTTAACGGATCACCATTTTCATTTTGGATTTTTATCGTAATGTCAGGATTTGAATCAGTCACAGTAACCATAATGGGTTGTGAAATACTTGTATCGCCGGTATCGTCAACTACTGCACACGTTACTTCATAGGTATCTGCGCGGTTGTAACTGTATGTCATAATACCGGATTGATTAGATAAAGGTATGCTACCATCTCCAAAGTCAATTGTATATCCGTAAATTTCACCGTCCGGATCATGAGCATTGCAATTAAAAATAATTTCTTCGCCAGTTTCTACTACAATCCATGTGTCTGATAAATTAGCCGTGAAAGAATCGATCACCGGAGATTGATCAGGCACGGAATCAGGAACAGCAGGATCAGATCCCCCCTGGTATTCTTGTAGATTTGTAAATCCATCTCCATCCAGGTCACCTCCTGCATCGTCAGCATATGGATCAAGTCCGGGATATTGGGCCTCCCACAAATCAGGCATTCCATCATCATCATCATCCAAATCAGCATTATTGCCGGTGCCATCTTTGTCAGTATCAATCCATTCGCTTGGATCTTCAGGGAATTCATCCTGTATATCCGGTACTCCGTCTCCATCAGTATCTTTCAAGGGATCAGCAATAAGCCAAGGATGGTAATCCACATAGTCGCTGACCCTGCAGCCTAAACCATTTGGGTTGTAAAGGCCACCTGTGCCAGTATCATCAGAATCGTCAAGTGGGCCGCTTGAATCTCCCCAATAGTTGTTTTCAGCATTTATAATATTAGATGAGTTTGAAGTATATATGCCATACCGATTCCCATCAAAGACATTGTTGATGATACTCGGGGAGGTTAAACCAGATGAAATAATAGCAGTGCCATAGCCCGTGAAGGTGTTTTCGTCGATGATAGGGGATGAGTTGTCAGAAAGCCTTATCCCTATGTCAGCCGAACTGTCTAAAATAACGTTGTTATTTTTTATCGTTGGAGAAGAATCGCCTTTGCATTGAATACCTTCAGGATTATTGTAGCAACGGCCGCCGAAAAAGCCCTGATAACAAAGCACTTCCGTATTATGGATTATATTGTGAGCTATCGTAGGGGAAGCGTTCTGAAGTAAAATTCCATACGGGCCGTTATTGTTGAGAGTACAATATTCGATAGTTGGATTCGAGCCTTCCACATATATCCCGGCACGAATACAATCGTTGCAATAATCGTGAACATGACCACCATATTGGACGATGCAGTGGCTCAACTTACTCTGCCCCACTGTTGACAGAATGCTTATTCCATACCAATCTCCAGCAGCAGGGGAAGTAGCTTCACCATCGTTATTTGTATCGCCGCCATAGGTATCGTCTTTCAAAGATGTAAACACTACCGGAGATGATTCAGTACCTTCAGCTATCAAGGTGCCGTTTACTCTTAACAAGGATGTAGTCTTAATCAGCGTTCCAGGCTCGATGGTTAGAGTGGAGCCTTCTATTATAGTTACTGCTTTTGTGAATATGTATGGCATTCCGATACTTGGGCTAAAGACTACTTCACCATAAATAGATCCCGAGAGAACTAACCCTTCATAGTAGCAGTCCGTAAAGGTATTATCGTGAATATTGTTTAAATTCCAAAAGCTAAAAGATGTCGTGTAGATCGCATATCGGTTCCCATCAAAGACATTATTGATAATTGTCGGATTCGTCTGTCCAGAAGACACTATGGCGTCACCAAGACCAGTAAAGGTATTTCCATCTATGACAGGTGAAGAAGTATCGTAAAGTGCAATCCAGTCATTACCAGAACCAGGAACATCTATAATAAAGCTATTCCCCAGTATGCTCGGTGCAGAAGCCCCTTGACAGCTTACAGCTCCTATTACGCTGGAATTGTCTATGGTATTATTTGAAATTGTTGGAGAAGCGTCCTTAAGCTTAATTGCACAATAATCGCATTGAGTTATGATACAGTTTATAATTTCAGGTGATGAGCCCTCTGCCATTATCCCCGTAATGCCGTATTTTATAATACAATGGTTTAACTTGCTCTGAACACTCGTAGAAGAAAATTCAATCCCGTTCCAGTCTCTTTTCCCAGGGGAAGTAGCTTCACCATCGTTGTTTGTATCGCCGCCGTAAGTATCGTCTTTCAAAGATGTAAACACTACCGGAGATGATTCAGTACCTTCAGCTATCAAGGTGCCGTTTACTATAATAGGCCAAACACTTGATTTCACAACAGTGCCGGGCTCAATGGTTAATGTTACCCCGTCGTTTAAAGTCAATGAAGAAGTCACAACATATGGGCTATTAGAGGATTGCCAGGTGGTGTTTTCATAAACGGAGCCACTAACATATGTTATAGCTTGAGATTGTTTCGGAAAAGCCAAAAAGCACAACGTTATGAAAGAGATAAAAGCAATTAGTGTTTTTTTCATTTTCTGTTTTTTCTCCTGAGGTTGCGGAAGCAAGAAACCTATAATATACCGACCGCAAATGCGTTTTGATGCATTAAAGATTTCTCCTCCCTAAAAGGTCGTCAAAATGACAAATTATAAGTGTTTCACTTAGAAGGGCGCTCGTATGCGCATGAAACAGTACGAGGCCATTGTTTTTTATTAAGGGAAAACTTGGTCAAAAGCTTGAATTGTGAATCAATGCTTGACAATTAAGCTGCTATTTTTTTGCATAAAAAAAGGCTTGTGGAATATTCCACAAGCCTTTTTGTTTCCAATACATTGCTAAAAAGATAGAGGCGGTCCAGCAACATTGTTTTATCATAACCGCATTAACATTATATGTATTTCCCATTGAATTGAATTTAAAACAGATCCAGTTGCTGATTCATATAATCTGCCCAAAACGGACTTCAACCTATTTGTCGGACCGGCTCTTTTACGATTAAAAGTATATGCACGCAAATAATATGCCCTGATTTTGTTACAAAACCATATAGATAGTTCAAACGCTTAACTACCATACATTGAAGCTGTTTTGAATAATTTATAATGGGAATTATAATCAACAAAACAGTCTCAATATAATTAAAATTGTGGTATATATTACATAAAATTATGAAAATATTTACATAGTGGCTGACCTAAAAATCTCGTAAATAGTTCACCGGATGAAAAACATTTGACAGGATAACAGGATAGACATGATATAAATAACGTAAAATCAAGGATTTAAAATAAGAGATCAACAGGATGAAAAAACTATCATGTCAATTCTGTTTATCCTGTCAAAAAAAATAGCTGAACTATTACAAAATCTCCTGTTTTTTGGTTAGAAATTCGAGATCAGAAGCACTAAGTTGGAATCTACATTAACGTTTCACTGTATGATTCGACTTTTTTATTGAAAAAAAATAACAGATGATGGTATTTAAGTTAGTAAGTGTTTACGGCTTGAAACTTGAAATTGGAAAGAACGGTACAAAAGCATGAAGACCAAATTTCCAATTTCCAATTTCTATCTTCTAATTTCAATGTTCCGTGAACGCTTACTTAAATTTTTTGGATTATTTATTAGAGCCATTTTTGGAAACAATAAAAAAATATTACCGAATTGAACGAAAAGAAATCTGCTTTCTAAAATTTATTTTTGAGGCATATGATGGAATTGCAATGTTAACTACTGTAGATTCTGATTTAGGTGTTGTTATGTTCCATATTGCTCCGGGCTGCGAAGATGATGTTGAGATGATTTTACAGGATCTTCAACATCATATCATGATTGAGCGCTATAGACTTTCAGATAAATAATTTCACTGCGTTATCAGTCGTTGACGTATAACTAATACGCCTTCCTCCTTCTATCCTTGTGAAATTAATTATCTGAAAGTCTATATAGATAAAAAGGGGGTACTAATGAAAAAAGGCTGGTATTTTGGTCTTGTTATTTTGATTTGTCTTCTTGCAGTTGGAATGGGGAATATGGGAGAAAGGGGTCTCATTGATATCCCTGAGCCTGAAAAAAACCATACTGCCACACTTGTGGACCAGACTGATGTTTCGATGGATCTTGAAAAGTTTTCATTTGAAGGCCAGACTTATTTTATCGGCAAATTTGGCCGGGCTGAGATATCAATTGATTTTGACAAGATAGACTCGGTTTTATTTATTTTACAGGATGATCATGTTAAGGCCAAGGTAAATTTAAAGGACGGAAAAGATCTTGAGATCCTGATAGATAAGGACAAAAATTGCTATGGTATATCTTCATTCGGAAATGTCAGGATAGAAGTTCAGGATGTAAAAAAGGTAGTCGTTCACGGGTGTGAAAAAGCAATTAGCCATTAGCAGTTAGCTCTTAGCTAAAGGCTAATTGCTAAAAGCTAACTGCTAAAAAGCTTCAATTTGAGAATAGAGAATAGCATCCAACTGACTATAATTTCAGGTGTTTTGAGTTTTCGTACAGCCACTAACTAATGAAGACAAAATATATTTACATAAATACCATCGGATGTCAGATGAATGTTTATGACTCCGAACAGATTGAAAAGATATTAGCTCCATTGGGATACAAGATAGCTTCGTCTTTTGAAGTTGCTGATCTTATAATTGTT
>JAYEFW010000241.1:9449-11421 GCA_034658795.1 Thermodesulfobacteriota bacterium | reverse complement strand
GATTAAGGAAATAGCAGGTGTGCCGGCATCTTTCGGCTCTTTCAGAAGATCTCCGGGCAAGTTATTCCTGACAGAAACAAACGGGATATGGATGAGGTTAATCTGCGCAAATTTTGTTTCTTTGTAGAACGGCTGCTCTGGTACAGCGCATACAGGGTTTCGGTGATAACCTGAGGACTTAATCCGGTCACAACTAACATGACGGTCCTCCTTATATCCTCTCAGCTTTGATTTTACCCAGTCCGAACGAGGTCTGCTTTCCGAGATGTACCTTTGAACAAAACTCAATGAGTGGCAGATATTCTCCGATCTTTCCCTCAAAAATTACGGAACCAATCATACCGCCCATAAGCATGCTTTTGTCCTGACGATGCGAGTAACGCTTCCAGTCAAACCAGTTGAGATTTGTATCAATAATCTGAATTGCTTTAGCTCTGTTCACAAGCCCCCGGTAATCCAGTGGTGGTTCGCCTTTCCCGTAGCAGTTGAGGAGAGAAGATGCCCTCCTCAGCATAGCCCTGACAAAGACGTGAAATGGCAGATCAGCCTTGAGTCGGTTTTCAAATTTAAGCCGAAGGGGTGTTTCAAGAATGAGTTTTAGACGAAAACCGCTTTCGGAATAATCTGTTGCCGCGGGAATGGATAATTTTTCTATGGAGTCTGTTGCATTCAGTTTCCGGTCAACGTCGGAATAGATGATCTGTTCCTTGTGCCTGACCTCTTTCAGAGCAAATCGTCCCCGCTTGCCGCTAATTTTTTTGCCGATGCCGATTTTGCCCATCTGATCAAAGGCATAAATGAAATAGGGGAGAGTGTTGTTTGATTCACCAAAAAGCAGAAGATTGAAATCAAAGGATACCCCTTTGTGAAATTTTGTTTCAGTTGTCAGTGGGGGTTCAATTACAAATGGATGCGGGGGCGAGACAATTCTTGAGCCTTCGGGCACCTCCATGGCCTCGGATGTTTCAAAGACAAGGGCATAAACACATCTTTGTTTCAGCAGGCATTGGCCGCACTCTTGTCTTTTTAAGGCGCATACAACTTTTTTTAATGCCCGGCCAAAAACTCCTCTGAAAGTTGATCCCTTATAATAAGGAAGGTGCGCGTCATTTTCAAAAACACAAAAAAAATGGTATGTTCCATACAGCATAGTTATTCCATACAGATGCTTTTTTATGCTCAATTATACGGCTTTCAAAAAATAAAAGCCCTATGCTCAATCAAATCAGGAACGGATATCTTTATTTACAGTTGTCATTCTATTTTCCATTCCGACAGATTTCGTTTTTCGGTGCTGAAATTAAGCGCCATGAGATATAATTTTTTATTGCCATGTCGATACTTATCAGCATAGCCCTTTTCCTTGATTTGCTTGATGCCTACCGCAGCGCTTTGGTTGCATTTGAATTTACTTTTTAAAAAAGGAGCATCAATTTTCAGATTGTGAAACTGGCCTTCTTTGACAATGGTATTTTCCAGGTCCTTTTGCAGATTTTGCGGGGTATCATGGCTTATTTCATTAAAATCAATCAGTATAACAGGGTGCTGCTGCCATTTTATGTGACCGCCTGATATTGAATGAAGCAAATTTTTTGTCAAGAAGACCCAGCAAAAGTTGCTCCTGGTTTATATTTGACAGCATAGCAAAGTTCAGATCTCATTAAAGGGTAATATTTTTAAAGGATTATTTCGCTAAATAGTTAATTTGTCAAGATATAAATAGGCAGATGACAATTGATTTGAAAACGAAATGCTATCAACAAAACAAAAGGTGTTTTAATTTTACTTGAAATAATAGATGTAGATTCCCCGGGTATTAATGCCGATTTTTCATTTAGACTGGACTGTTGATGATTTTCTGGAAACAGCTATGGAATGGGAAAAATATTTTGGCAATGATGGTTTACAGAACACATAAGGGGGCATTCAACTTTTAAACTTGATTCACGCACAAGAATATGATTGTTAAAAA
>JAYEFW010000241.1:7789-9349 GCA_034658795.1 Thermodesulfobacteriota bacterium | reverse complement strand
AGCCTTATAAAGTATTGCTGGATGATGTATTTGAAGGCCCAATGGATCTTCTTATTCATCTTATCAAGAAAAATGAGGTGGATATATACGACATTCCGATTTCTCTGATCACGGATCAGTACCTTGGCTGTCTGAACTTGATGAAGTCTTTGAACATAGACCTTGCCGGCGATTTTATATTGATGGCTGCGATTCTGGCCCAGATAAAGTCAAGAATGCTTCTTCCGGTGCATGAGGGTGAAGACGAAGAAGATCCCCGAATGGAAATTGCAAGGCCTATTCTTGAATACCTTGAGATGAAGTCTGCTGCCGAGCAGCTATCCGAAAGAAATCTGCTTGGAGACACTACTTTTATCAGACAGTCCGACATAAAAGATTTTTTATCGGACCAGGATGATGAAGTCATAAGTGTAGGCCTGTTCGAGCTTATTGATGCATTTCAGAAAATACTTAAAAATATATCCGAAGATCAGAGGATAGACATCACTGCCGACAAGATGTCTGTAAAAGACAAGATTTCCAGGCTGGTTGATGTATTTGAAGATAAAGGTTCGATAACCTTTGAGGAACTATTTTCTGCAGATGTGCTGAAAAGTGATGTTATACTGACTTTTCTTGCAATACTGGAGATGGTTAAACTCTGCCTGGTCAGGATTGCCCAGCATACCCAGTCAGGTGTTATCAGACTCTTTTATTTATAGACTGAAGCTCCCTACAGTCTTCAGTCTTTAACCTTCAGTCTAACTAGTTACTATAATGGAAGATATAAAGAACATCATTGAAAGCCTGTTGTTTGTTGCCGAAGATTCGCTTACAATAGACAGCATTAAAAAAGTGCTTGATTCCACCGACTCTAATGCGATCCGTAATGTTCTGAATGAACTTTCAAGTGAGTATGAAGCCCGTAAAGGCGGTTTTTTTTTGCGTGAGGTCGCAGGAGGATACCAGATCCGCACACGGTCCGAATACAGCCAGTGGATAAGACGCCTGTTAAGACCAAATCCTCTCCGCCTGAGCAACGCTGCTCTTGAAACGCTTGCCATTGTTGCCTACAAACAGCCTGTGATACGCAGCGATATTGAACACTTGCGGGGTGTTGACTGTGGGGGAATTCTGCGCATGCTGCTTGAGCGAAAGCTAATCCGGGTTGTAGGCCGCAAGGAGATTCCGGGCCGCCCGATGATCTATACGACCACAAAGAAATTTTTGGAACTTTTTGAATTAAAAGACCTTAAAGATCTGCCATCTCCCAAAGAGATAGAAGAGTTAGGTAATTCTTCATCCGAGACACTGGCCCAGACATCATCAGAAATTATTAAACAGGAAGCAGATGAAGAAGCAAAAAATTCTTGACTTAACTAACAGTTTTAAAGTTTATTAAACTTAAGTTGGGCGGTTAACTCAGCGGGAGAGTGCCACCTTCACACGGTGGAAGTCACTGGTTCAAACCCAGTACCGCCTACCAGTAAAATCAAGGAGTTATGGCAATATGCCTTGCTCTTTTTTGTTTTTTTGTTGCCGATAACTAATTCAAACAAAACGTTATCAATAGGAGGAAAA
>JAYEFW010000241.1:0-7689 GCA_034658795.1 Thermodesulfobacteriota bacterium | reverse complement strand
AGAAGGCAAAAAAGGGTCTGGAAAAACAGCGTGAAAAGAAATCTGAGCAGGTACAGAAAGAATTAGGTAAAGGTTCTGAGAAAGGTCAGGAAGCCCGTGAAACGCGAAGAAAATGGTGGAAATTCTTGGGGGAAGGTGAATAAAGCATCTGCCGCTACAAACCACTCCGCTCCATAGGGCTCGGAAAAAAAATTCTCAACAAGGAGACGCTAATTATGAATAATGGTTTGTCAGAAATTGATGAGCTTTGTATCAATACTATCCGCACGCTTTCCATGGACGCTATTCAAAAAGCCAATTCCGGCCATCCTGGTGCACCAATGGGTCTCGCACCTGCGGCCTATATCCTGTGGAAAAGCTTTCTGAAACACAATTCCAAAAATCCTGAATGGACAGATAGAGACCGCTTTGTACTTTCAGGCGGACATGCCTCTATGCTTCTTTACAGTCTTCTTTATCTTTCCGGTTATGATTTAACCCTGGATGACATAAAAAATTTTCGTCAGTGGGGAAGCAAAACTCCCGGACATCCTGAATTCGGTCATACACCCGGCGTTGAAACTACAACAGGTCCATTGGGCCAGGGATTTACCAATGCCGTTGGAATGGCCCTGGCTGAAAGACATCTTGCAACAATTTTTAACCGTCCCGGTTATGAAATCATAGATCATTTTACGTACATGATATGCGGTGACGGAGACCTTATGGAAGGGATTACCGCTGAAGCCGCATCTTTTGCCGGACACATGGGTCTTGCAAAGTTGATCTGTATCTATGATGACAACAAAATATCCATTGAAGGAAATACAGATATAACATTTACTGAAGATGTCGGCCTGAGATTCAAAGCTTATAACTGGCACGTAATTAGAGTAGAAGACGGAAACAATTTAGACGATATCCATAGAGCCATTAAAGAAGCCAGAGCGGAAACAACAAAGCCGTCCATTATTATGCTGCGGACGCACATTGCCTTTGGCAGCCCGAATAAACAAGACTCTGCTGATGCACATGGAGCTCCTCTTGGAGAAGAAGAAATCCGATTAACAAAAAAGAATTTAGGCTGGGATGAAAATGTTTCTTTCTATGTTCCAGAGCAAGTTGTTAAAATATTTGGGGAATGCATTGACAAGGGGAAAAAAGCCGAATCAATCTGGAAAGAAAAGTTCGAAGAATATTGCACTAAATATCCTGTTCTGTCAAAAAAATTGAATGATTCATTAAACAATTTTTTAATTGAAGGCTGGGATGCGAACCTGCCTGATTTTTCAAAAAATGAAGGACCAATAGCTACAAGAGCTGTTTCAGGGAAAATACTTAATGCCATTTCCGAAAATATACCTTATCTTATAGGAGGTTCCGCAGATCTGGCCCCTTCAAATAATACAATTATAAAATCTTCTCATGATTTTCAAAAAAACATGTTCGACGGACGTAATATACGTTTCGGGGTAAGGGAACATGCTATGGGAGGAATAATGTCAGGAATAGCTCTTCATAAAGGGCTCAGGCCTTATGGCGGGACTTTTTTTGTTTTTGCCGACTACATGCGGCCGGCAATACGCCTTGCCTCACTTATGAAGTTACCCGTAATATACATCTTTACTCATGACAGTGTTGCGGTTGGCGAAGACGGCCCAACCCATCAGCCGGTAGAGCATCTTGCCGGCTTAAGAGCTATTCCAGGGCTTACAGTAATTCGACCTGCTGACGCCACAGAAACAATAGAAGCATGGCGTCTATCCGCCCAAACCACGGATAGCCCTGTAGCTTTAATTCTCAGCCGTCAAAAACTTCCTGTTATTGACAGGACAATTTACAGCTCTGCCGATAAGCTGGTTAACGGTGCTTATATTCTGTCGGATTCCGACGGCAAGCCGGATATTATACTAATAGCTACAGGCTCGGAAGTAGACATCACACTCAAAGCAGGAAAAATTCTTGAAGAAAAGGGTATCTCTGTCAGAGTAGTAAGTATGCCGAGCTGGGAGCTGTTTGAAAACACATCACAAGAATATAAAGATAAAGTACTCTTGCCGGATGTAAATGTGCGGATCGCTGTTGAGGCAGGTATCTCCATGGGTTGGGAACGCTATACAGGAAGCAATGGCGTAGTAATCGGTATAAATGAATTCGGTGCTTCCGCTCCCGGAAATATAGTTATGGAAAAATTCGGATTTACATCTGAAAACATTGTACAAAAAGCAATGGAACTTTTAACCTAACATCTCTTCCCCAAAAATCGCTCAACTTAGGTCTAACCGGAGAAGAACAGCGTGGATTTTAAACTTTTTATTACTACATTTGGTTTAGTATTTCTTGCAGAACTTGGAGATAAAACCCAATTAGCCACATTAAGCCTTTCAGCTAATTACAATTCAAAGATTTCTGTATTTTTGGGCTCAGCTTTTGCCCTGATTGTGAGTTCCCTTCTTGCGGTATTATTCGGGGCAGGGTTAAGTCGCCTTTTACCTCCAGATTATATACAAATCGGAGCAGGGATCTTTTTTATAGTTATTGGTATATGGATGTTGATTTCTATAACAAGAATTGCTTGATCCGGTATATAGACTTTCAGATAAATAATTTCACTGTGTTATCAGTCATCGACGTATAACTAATACGCCTTCCTCCTTCCGGCCTTGTGAAATTAATTATCTGAAAGTCTATAGGAGTGAGTTATGAACAAAAAAATACACAATATCTATGTCCGGCCATGGTGGTTTGCATTATGTTTATGCTTACTGGTTTTTCTTTTTTTTCCATTTTCTTCATTTGCAGAGGAAAAAAAAGAAAACAGGTATATGGGCTCTGATTCTTGTAAACCATGCCACGAAACCCAGTATATTTCTTTCAAGAGTTATGCAAGGAAAAGCCGCTCCTTTGAAAGTGTGCGGAAGATGAAAAAAGGTCTTACTGAAGATGAAATCAAAGAATGCTATGCTTGTCATACCATGGGGTACGGAAAACCCGGCGGTTTTATAAGTCCTGAAAAGACACCTGAACTTAAAAATGCAGGGTGCGAAGTCTGCCACGGGCCCGGCAACGTCCATATCAAAACAGAGGATCCGGCTTATATAATTCGTAACGTGACAATAAACATTTGCCAGGAATGTCACATTGAAGAGCGGGTCAAGGCTTTTCGATACAAACCGATAATTTATGCCGGTTCCCACTGAGCTGGGGGTAAATATTTATGATTTGTCAACTGTGCTTTGCAAGTGCATTTAATACAAGCGTTATGGGCCTGTCTTCCTCGCTTTTTCCGGTAAAACGTATTGGTCCCGGTCTTCTGTAGTTGTCCTCACAAGGTGCTGCTGCAAGCCATTTATCTCTCAATGATTTTGCAACTCGAAAGGATATGGAATTGACATCCACAACACTTTTTTCCAATACAAGTGATAGTTTTCCTTTTTTTTCTTCAAGATGCATAAGTGAAGCAATTGGAATTCCAATCGGCTCCCACCTGGAAAAATCCATTTCTAAATTTTTTATGGCTGCTATCTGGCCGGTTGCACCGCTCGCTATCAGCCTGAAAACAGTTAATCCGAGATTATAAGTATAAATACAATCAAATCTTGTGGGGTCGCTTCCCCTGCCGTCGTAACCGTAAAAATGCACCTGAGTCTTAAACTTTGGGACAGATTTGTTATAAATTTTCTCAACAGGAGCAGGGATTATGTCGTTTTTCTGAATAGCTCCTTCTTTTACCATAGTCTGTTTTAGCATTTTTTTAGATATAATGGATTCTTTTAAAAGGAAAAACTTCTCTTCTTTATCATAGTTCCTGAAAAGTATGGGGCCAAAGTAATCAGGATCAAGCCCGCCTTTTGATAGAGTCTTTCTATAATAAGAACTATCAATCCCCAGCTTATAAATTCCTTTTTCTTTAAGAATATTCAAATAATTTTTTACCAGTCCCATGATTACCTTATCTGTCTCAACCAGCGAAAACTGGAAATTCCCATGGCTGTCTCTTTCGATCAAAAGCCCTTCCTGAAAGAATTCGGGTATATCATTGAAAAGATCATCATCCCTTGTATTCCAGATCGAAGACGAATTATCTTCACGCGAAAGCCTTGCCAGCCTGCGCAAATATTCCAGCTTATCTTCAAGAAGCGGGAAATCGATATGAAAATCAGCATCATGTGCCTGGTTATATTCAGCTATTATTGCATTAAGCTTGATTATAAAAATCTGTATTTCATCAACAAACTCCAGAATACCTTCCGGAATTACAATTACGCCGTAATTTTTCCCAACAGCAGCTCTTTTAACAATGCCATCGCAAATTATACGCGAAAGACGCCGCAGTGTAATACCATAAGCGCTATAATCCGTTATCCCCTCTTTCTTTGCCTTTTCGAGTCTCCTCTTGTCAATATAGTCAGCCAGATCCTCACCGATCAGAGTCATATTTGCATGGGTCTGTAAAGCTACTTCAAGCGCCAAATGGCTGGCGACTCTTCCCATAACTTTGCAAATATGCCAGTATTTTACATCTGAACTGCAGTCAGTACAAAGATTGCTTATAGCAGTTGCAAAAGCTCTGGCTGCTGTATGAAACCCAAAGGAGATAGCGCATAAAAGATTACCATCAGCATCTTTTACTTGTATATCGCCATCAATTGTCTTGGGTACACCAATGACTTGAATGCCGTCTTCAAACATATCTTGAGCAAGAAATGCCGCATTAGTATTAGAATCATCTCCCCCTACTATTACAAGAGCTTCAAGATTAAGCTTTTTGCATGTCTCTTTTGACAGCGCCATTTTTTCTTTTGTATCTGTTTTAGTCCTGCCGGTCTTGAGCATTGTAAAACCGCCCAGATTCTTGTACTTGTCAACAAGACTGTCGGTAATTTCGATAGCCTCGTTTTCAAGTATTCCATCTGGTCCAAGCAAAAAACCGTAAATTTTATTTTTCGGGTTGGCTTTTTTTGCTCCATCATAAAGACCGGCAATAACATTATGTCCTCCAGGCGCAGGTCCTCCGGAAAATACAATGCCGATATTACGTTTTTTGCAGTATTTTTTTTTTAAAGATTCTTCCAGCTCTTTAGCCCCTGTTATGTTCTGTACCTTATTATCTATAATGTTCGGTAATTGCTTTTTTGCTTCATTATCAACGACAAATCTAAATTTAGAATTATCTTTCAAGGCAGTATAGGGATATGTAAAAATTTTACATACAGGAGGAGCATATTCTCTTCTTTCAACTAATTCCTGGTTAATATTACTGGTTACCTTTTGAACTTCAGGATGTTTCAAAAGATCTTCAAGGGGTAATGATTCTTTTCCTGACATAGCCAACCTCCCGAAATTTTGATGCAAAAAATTATTTGAAAGGGCAAACCGTTTATGGTTCACGGAACGTTTCAAGCCGTGAACGGCTACTTATAAATATACGCTGGAATTGATTTATATTCAACAGATAATTCGTTCTATATTTTACTCGCTCTTATCTTATCAGAATATGTGTAAAAAAATACTATAAAACTATGCAATTTACTTCACAATTTCATACTAAAATCCATGGTATTGTGTTCCTAATTTTCTATGCATTTCAGTTAACTATTTGAAATTGTATCATTTACCTTCTAACCATTTAATTTGGCATAATTCTTGCTTCTTTACAAAAATAATTAAATGCCCTGGAATTCTGGACTGGAATTCTACCTCAATCTCAAGCTCTATTGGAATTATTCACTACCGTACACTTTGTTGATCAAGTTAATTATTGTTAAATAATTAAGTGGTTACGCTGTAAACATGAAAATAAACAGGTATTGGAATATCATGATCTATAAAATAAGAGGATCAAAATTCCTCTGTTTAATTGAACATAGAAATCCTGGCCCTTTGGGCCAGGTCAGAGACAATTGGCTTTGCCATAAAATCGTTATCATTTGAGACACCCAAAAGCATATTTTGTCATTGCGACCGTATAAGTAGCTCACAATAATAGGTTTTGGGTATTCTTGAAGTTTTTGTCACAGTAATAAAACCCAAACGATAATGCCCGACTGATTTTAATACGGCAAAGCAGAACTCATTAGCTCAGGCCCAGCAAATCATGCCCTCTGGGCTCATACCAAAGCCGGCCCCTTTGGGGTCGGATTTTTACTCCTTATATCGGAATTCCAGGGTTATGCTTCTGCAGTTGACAAAGTGACCTATGCTTACTGGATATGGAAATTTAACCTATGCCGAAAGTTAGTATTGTTATCCCTACATATAACCGTGCTTGGTTGCTCCGCAAAGCGATTTTAAGTGTTTTGAATCAGACATACCGGGATTTTGAGATAATTGTTGTAGATGATGCGTCAACTGATAATACAATTGACGCAATAAATGCACTGAACAGCAAAAAGATAAAATATATTCGCCATGACGTTAATAAAGGAGAAGCAGGGGCAAGGAATACCGGAATTCTGAACACAAATGGCCAGTATATTGCCTTCTTGGATGATGATGACGAATGGTTGCCTAAAAAGCTTGAACTACAGGTTAACAAACTTGAGAACAGTCCTCAGAAGACGGGTTTAATATACACAAGTATTATAAGGTGCTACTATAAAGAGAACAAATTAACCAGCAAACATCAGAGTATTGCTTTGCATAAAGGGGTGACGTATCATATTTTGATGAAACGGAATATTATCGGAACCCCGTCTTGTGTGCTCATCAGGAGAAAATGCATGGAAAAGATAGGATTATTCGATTCTGCAATAACTTATGGGCTTGATTATGATTACTGGATACGGATTTCAAAAATTTTTGATTTTGAATACCTTTCGGAGCCGTTGGTGAAGTACCGTGTACACGAAAACACACTTAGCAATAATATCGAATTGCGGGCACAGGGAGCCCGAGATTTAGCGAAAAAATATGGTAAAAAAATAATTGCAAATAATTACTGGCGGAGTATTTATTTTCCCCTTGGGATAGAGCTATGCAATAAAGGAGAAATAACAGAAGGTATTAAGGCACTGTTACGGTCTATTCGATACTATCCCACACGTAAAATCAGCTATTTTTATTTGGGAATATCACTGCTTGGTTTCAGTAACTTTAAACGGGCAATGGTGCTGAAAGAAAAACTACGCCCTTATTTTTCAGTCATTAAAGAAAGGCTGACAAAACTATTTTGAGCAGGTGATAATATTTTGCAAGGTCTTTATAGTTTGAAGAGAATCATAACATTATTGAGGTTGTTTTGCAGTTAAGAGATTTAAAAGAAATTAAAGCAATAACAGCTCTCAAGGCCCTTCTCGCCTATTACCCCCCCTGGGCTATCCCTGTTCTCGTTGTTCTGGGCATGTTGACTTCTTTTACAGAGGGAATCGGGATAAGCCTTTTCATCCCTTTTCTGGAAAGCATAGGGCAGAAAAACATAGTGCCGCAGACAGGTAACTGGCTTTTCGACTCCTTGGGTGCTGTGTTTAACAGCATTCAGCCCGATACCCGCCTGTTAACCATCTCCTTCTGTATTTTTATCGTTGTTCTTCTAAGGGCTGCACTGACCTACGGCAATATGGTTACATTCACATGGTTGACTATGAAAGTGGGACATCGGATCCGGTCACGTTTATTTGAACAGCTCATGACAGTAAGTTTTCGCTTTATTGAGAAATGCTCTTCCGGCAGACTCATGAATGCCCTGTCAACCGAAACGTGGCGTGCTAC
>JAYEFW010000240.1:0-2681 GCA_034658795.1 Thermodesulfobacteriota bacterium | reverse complement strand
CATTTTTTTCAGGATCAATATGTTTATTTGTTTTATGATATTAAAAATCGAAGCCAGTGCTGCTGAAATATTCAGATCATCGTCCATGGCGGCAACAACGCCATGTTTAATATCATAAATAAGCTGGTCAAGTTCGGGATAAGAAAGCTCGTCTTTTAAATTCATCAAAGAATTAATACAGATATCAAGTCTTTTTAAGGAATGTTTGGCATATTCGAGCCGTTCGACTGAGAAATTAATGGGTTTTCTGTAATGGCTTGAAAAAAGCCAGTACCTTATTTCTCTTCCGGAAAAGCCGAGATCATAGAGTTTTTCAAGAGTAAGTCTATTTTCTTTGTCATTAATGTTCTTGTCGTTAATCAGAACCTGATCACAATGAATCCAGTATTTGGCCAGTGGCTTGCCGGTTAAAGATTGAGCTATAGCTATTTCATTTTCGTGATGGGGAAATACGAGCGCTCTGCTGCTTGTATGGATATCAAAGAATTCGCCAAGATATTTCATGGACATGGCGGCACACTGTATATGCCATGACGGGCGAACATTGCCCCAGTCTGTCTTGACATATATTCCCCTTTTGAGTTCTGAGAGCCTGGATCTTTTGAAAAGAGTAAAATCTCGTGGATTGTCCTTTTCATATTCATCCAGCTCTACTGTTGCTCCGATTTTTATCTTGTTTAAGTCAATACCTGATAGTTTTCCATAATCTGAAAAACGGGAAATATCAAAATAAAGCGAACGGAGTTTTTCATATGCAAATCCTTTATTAACGAGTTTTTCAGCCAGCAAGACCATATCTTCGATATGTTCGCTTGTCTTTGGATATTCCGCGGCAGGTTTAATGTTAAGCTCGGCCAGATCTTTTTTAAAATAATCAATGTATTTTTCTGTAAATTTAGAGAGAGAAAGACCCGCTTTTTCAGAACCATTTATGGTTTTATCATCCATATCAGTTATATTCATGATGTGGGTAACAGAATAGCCTCTGAAATCAAGATAACGGCATAGAAGGTCGGCAAAGACAAAACGCCGGCATTCTCCCATGTCCATTCTGGCGTGAGCTGTAGGGCCGCATGAATATATGGAAACCTTTCCTGGCTGAATCGGATCAAATGGTTCTTTAGTCCGGCTCATTGTATTGAAGAATTTAAGGCCGACTTTGTTTTGTACTGCAAAAAGTGGTGTGCTGAGGTAGCGCTCACCACCGTCCGGGAATATTACAACTATTGTACCTTCGGTCATAGTTTCAGCTTCTTTTCCGGCGATAACCATAGCTGCACCACTGCTCATGCCGACGAACAGGCCTTCTTTTTTTGCAAGTTTCCTTGTCATTTCAAAGGCTTCTTCGTCTTCAATATTGACTATTTTATCAAGACGGGTTTTTTTAAAAATTTCCGGGCGGTATGCCTCCTTCATATTCTTTAAGCCCTGAATTTTATGCCCGAGGTAGGGTTCAACGCCAACTATCTTTATATCAGGGTTGTATTCTTTCAGCCTTTTTGAGACGCCCATGAGAGTACCGGTTGTTCCCAAGGTTGCAACAACCATTGATACATTGCCTTTGGTTTGTTCCCAGATTTCTTTGGCTGTTCCATGATAGTGCGCCAGGCAGTTGGCTTCATTATTGAATTGATCTGTCATATAGTATGTATCCGGGTTTTCCAGCGCCAGATGATATACCTCCTCAATGGCGCCATCTGTACCGAGACGACCAGGGGTCAGTAGAATTTCAGCGCCCCGAGCCTTCAGAATTTTTTGCCTTTCAACGCTTACAGACTCAGACATTGTTAACAGCAGTTTATACCCTTTTACGGCGCATACCAGAGCAAGTCCGATTCCTGTATTACCGCTTGTAGCCTCGATAACCGTCTTGTTGTGTGTAAGTAAACCGGATTTTTCCGCTTCCTCAATCATATAAAGAGCGGTTCTGTCTTTTATCGAACCTCCCGGGTTAAAATATTCCAGTTTTGCGAGTATCTTAACCTTTGGATTCGGGTTTAATTTCCTTATTTCTACTAGCGGCGTATTGCCTATGGCAGCTAAGATAGAATTAATCATTGGCTTTATATCCATTTTGCAGATAAAATCTTTATTATATCATTTTTAACCTGATTTTCATCATTTGATGCATCAACAATTCTGAATCTCAAAGGCTCTTTTCTCGCAAGCTCAAGGTAGCCGGATCTTACCTTTTGGTGAAATGAGAGGGTTTCTTTTTCAAAGCGGGTTTCAAGGGCAGTCCTTGAGCCGTTTTCTATTTGTTGCCATGCGCGCATTAAGCCTGTTTCAGCCGGCAGGTCAAGAAGGATTGTTATGTCAGGTTTTAAATTTTCAAAGACTAATTCATGCAACCTGTTTATAAGTCCTATATCAAGTCCCCTTGCAAAGCCTTGATAGACAACTGTGGCATCATAATAACGATCACATAAAACGGTTTTGCCTGAAGATAAGGATGGATATATAAATTTTTTAATATGCTGAGACCTGTCTGCCATATACAGAAGAAGCTCAGATAGAGGATCCATATCTCTGCTTTCGGGATCAAGAAGGATAGCCCGAATTTTTTCTCCGGTCTTTGTACCTCCCGGCTCCCTGGTTATAACGCAGTCCTGTCCTTTACTCTGCAAGAATTCAGCTATATTCTTTATCTGAGTCGTTTTGCCTGAACCTTCTATGCCTTC
>JAYEFW010000239.1:0-2696 GCA_034658795.1 Thermodesulfobacteriota bacterium | reverse complement strand
CAAGGTCTATTGGGAGTCGCTTTTTGCAAAAATATATACCATCTGCCTGGCATTATGCTATACTACTGCCATTTCTGGCTGATTTCGGACGCAATCCACCTGATACCTGATGAATCTTTTTACGTTGCATCCAATCGAGGCGAAAATGAGTTGAAGCCTGGATCGTTTTTCAGTCCTGTGCCTGGATTTTCGGGCACCATGTCCATTGGCAACTTCATTCACTAAACTTTCAGCGCCTGCTCGGATTCCACATTCTTGCCGGTAATCAGAATCTTCCATGTATTGTTGATGGCGAGCAGCGCCGGCATATTGTTCTTCGCTTATCGTTAACGTAGATATTTTGACGCCTATATTCACCGGGCAGCGGTCTTGCATGGGACACTGGGTACAAATCTCACTTTCAAAATGTACCAGAATATGCCCTTTATCACTTCTTTGTTGATCCAGAGGTTTTTGTTTATTGGGGCAAGATAACACTTCTAATTCTTTTGTGTTATCATCAATTCTTACTTCAAAATCAGCAGTGTCAAGCGGACGGTCCTCTTGTTCAAAGTTCTCTATGCTTTGTGAACGACCTGAACTCGGCCCAGCAAGATCAATGCCCTTTTCTGCCGATTCCAGTATTGTCTTTCCATTGACAAATCCAGCATCGCCATAAAGTATCTCTGGTTTTGTTCCGTTATCTTTTAGCCGCTCTTCAATCTTTAATGTTTCTTTTGAGTCGGCATGCTTTGCTGTTTCAAGGTTTGCATCGGTTATAAATTGTACTTCATTAGCAGGATCACAGGTCTCTGTTACAAATGCCTTGTGTCCAACAACCGTTTGTTTTCTTTTTCTTGTATACTCAGCATCGGTATTGTGAGGGCTTGAGATGATCTTGTCGCCTACCGGTTTTTTGCGTATCTCGATTTTTGGCTCAGATGCTTCTTCCTTGGTGACGCTGCATTGCTGCTCAAATACTTTTTTCAAAGTTTTGAAACCTTCATAATGTTTTACCTGATGGTGGTTTTTAAAAGCTGCTATCAGGATATAAAGGTCTTTAGCCATTTCGCTTATCTTTCTATTGGCTTTATCCTTATCCTTTTCCGTCAGATCAAATTCCTTTTCAAGATAATCACGGGAAAGTTCGGCTTTTATCTTTTCATAAAGCCCGGGTTTATGTTTGCATAGGGCCAACAAAAAAGCCCGAATGGTTTCTTTGAACAATCCATATCGGGACAATATCGTAAGCCAGCCTAACATAAAGAAAGAATCTACGCGTTGCTTTGTAGTGGAAACACCGCACTCAATAATAAAAAGACTCGTTAATTCCTGGAAAAACTGATATGCCGTATCATCTTGCTCCAGACGTTGATAAAACTTAAACAGAGTTGTAAAGTCAATAAAGGCATCGCCAAGAGCTGTGGAAGTTGCAATCATCCAGTCTATTCTTCTTAAAAATTGAAATTCAGCTTCCCGCCAGGTCAGCTTTTCAATAGCCATAAAAATAAGGATAGAGATCATAAGCTTTATAGACTTGTTGGGCGCTCCGCCTTTTTCTTTAAACAGATGTTTAAATTTTTCTTCATCAATAAGAGGATAAATTTTATCTCTGAAAATATAAGACCAGTCATCCTTTGGTAAAACTCCCGGAAACATAACATCCGGTTCAAAAAGAGACGATTGAGTACTTGTTGGTCGATACATTATTATATTCCTTTATTTCAACTTATTTTGTTCAAAATCAACAAGTTATATAAACATATCGCCAACTGCTTGTCAAGCTATTTTTTAACAATATTTCATTTATTTTAATGGGTTACGTAATATTGGATGGATTAAAGATTGAATGTGGTAAATCAACAGAGTCATATATTCAGGTGGGGGATTGCAAGTTAATATCAACTATGTTAATTTTATTGTAGTTGTTCTCGGCTTGAAATTAGAAAGTAGAAATTGGGAAGAACAGTGCAAAAGCATGAAGGCCAAATTTCCAATTTCAATGTTCCGTGAACGCTTACATTTTATTTTAGGTTTCAATTTATTGCGAGCAATTTCAATAAGATTTTGCTAAATATTAAGCTTGAGTTTTTAAAAGGAGATATGTGTGCATAAAGTTTTATTCCTTCCTCACAATAAAGAAATAATGGTTAAAGATGGAGAAAACCTCATCCGTGCCGCCATGGAAGCGGGAGTACATATTAATGCCTCATGCGGTGGGGAGGGTGTTTGTGGAAAATGCCGGGTCATCATTGAAAAAGGAAAAGTTGACGGAGGAATATCTGAGAAATTAAACGAAGATGATATTTCCAAAGGATACCGCCAGGCCTGTTTGAGCACCATAATAAGAGATATAGTTGTCCGTGTTCCCATAGAATCAGACATAGATGCCGGCGTACTTAATATGCAGAGTACCCCGCGGCGGGCTGCGCTTATAAAGGAAATAAATCTGGAGGATTTAAAAGAAAAGGGTCTTTTCATACCTCCTGTAGAGAAAAGATACCTTGAGCTCACTGAACCGACCGCACAGAACAACAGACCGGATGTAACCAGAATAGTCAGCCATCTTAGGAAAAATTATAATAAGCATCATCTGGAAATTGAGCTTTCTGTTATTCGAAAAGTACCGGACGTAATAAGAGAAAATGGTTTTAAATTTACTGTGACAATAGCTAATCCTGTCCGGGAAAGCGGCCTTATACGTATTATAAATATTC
>JAYEFW010000238.1:0-2702 GCA_034658795.1 Thermodesulfobacteriota bacterium | reverse complement strand
GCCATGGATTTTGGATCTTGAGTGGTTTCCACAGCAAATCTATCTGCCTCATATTCATTTTTACGGGAAAGCATTTGCATTAAAATTCCTGTAAAAAATTCAATTGGTGAGTAAAGCATGCTGAAAAAAATAAGTCCCGCATAAACGGATTTTTGTTCCATGTAAAAAGCATCAAATAGTCCCTGATAGGAAACAAAAACAGACAATAAAAAAAACATTATTCCCATCTGGATCACACCGATCAATATTCTCTGCAATATATGTTTTTTCTTGTAGTGCCCCATTTCATGTGCAAGCACTGACACCAGCTCTTTCACAGTGTGCTGTTTAATTAATGTATCAAACAAGACAATCCGCTTGTGCTTGCCAAAACCTGTAAAAAAAGCATTTGACTTGGCAGAACGTTTAGAACCATCCATTACAAAAACATTTTCAAGGGAGAATTTTATAGAACGCGCATATGACATAATAGCATTTTTCAGGTCTCCATCTTCAAGAGGATTGAATTTGTTAAAAAGAGGCATAATCCATGTTGGTGCAATAAATTGAATAACAAGCATAAATATTGTCACTGCTATCCAGCAATACAGCCAGGCATTTGCCCCGGCATATTCAAAAAAAGCAAGTATGCCTGTTAGAAGAGGTGCGCCAAGCAGGACTGATAACAAAAATCCTTTTATTAGGTCCATTATAAATGTGGACCATTTAGTCTTATTAAACCCAAAACGCTCTTCAATAACAAATGTAGAATAAATGCTGAAAGGCAATGATAAAATTGTTTTAAATAAAAGCAATAAACCTATATATAACAGGCCTGTCATGATATATCCAAAATTCCAGGATCGTACCCATTGATCTAATACTGGAAAGCCTTTTCCGAACCAGAATATCAGGATTAATAACATATTAAAGGAAGATGTAATCCATCCAAATTTTGTATTAACACGCAGATATTCCTGAGACTTGCGATAACTGTCTGCGTCATAATAACCCTTGAACGATTCCGGAACCTCGGTCTTTAAACCCTTTAAATTCAGTACATCAGCCAGTCCATTCAATACAAAGTCAACAATAATAGTTATCAGAATAATTACAGCTATAAAGTTCATAAATAATCCTCATGGTTATATAAACCTCTTAATACGTTCAACAATACCCATCTGTTTCATTATTCGAGCTGATGTATGTGGCACCAAGTGTTCCCAGGGCTGTCCTGAAGCAATATATTGACGTATCTGAGTTCCTGATAACCCCTTTTTACTTAAAGGTCTGCGCCAAAGTATTTTGGTTTTCAGGTTCATAGATTCAAACATGCTTAATTTTTTTTCTCCCCACTCATCATATATGGTCAAAAAGAAAGTGGCATCCAATGGAACATAATACTTGTACAAATCAGGGAGGTTGATCGGCAGTGGAACAACTGAAAACTCCTGAATGCAAAAGCCATATTCTAAAAGAGTAGTTTTTATTATGATATATCTTTCATAATATGACATTGGATTGGCTGATGGATTGCTTCTTCCAAGAGCAGTTTTATCCTCGCAGGTAAGCGTTGGATCGGGGTTTGTTATGCCGACAACAAGGTTTTGGCAACAAGACTTGCCGGCCATTAAATACTTCATATGGTCATTGTGTAATATTTGGAAACGACCGTGTATGACTCCTGTTTCTACCATTTTTAATTCTCTAACCGAAAAGGTCTGGTTTCTCCCGGCCAGAATGCCTGATCAACAGGCGTGTCCATCAAACCTGTAAGTTTTGCACGATCAAGATAGTTTAATACAAGATACATAAATTCTTTGCCGTGTACAAATCCCAATGACCCACCGGCACAGTTAACCTCATTAAATGACTTTATAGAGTCACGGCGAACTCCTTCACCCACAATTAACAACGGCACCGGTTCTCCTGAATGAATTAGTTTTCCGGAACTCGGAGTAGAATGATCAGAAGTAATGATTATCAGAGATTCTTTGTCATTAAGCAAAGAGTCAATAATTTTGCCAAGCCCACGGTCAAGCGCTTCAATGGCGTCAATTTTAGCATAAGGATTTTTTGTGTGAGCTGCCACGTCAGGTGCTTTAGTATGTACATGAATAAAATCATATTTGTTTTTACTTTCCATGGCCAGCTTAAGTCTCTCTGCGAAGTCTTCTTCGATATTATCTGTTTCACGCGCCTTCATTACATCGATCCCGAGAAAAGCACTTAGGCCCCAATATATAAGACCGGATGAAATAGAAAGTCCCTTCAATCCCCAGCGATTTTTAAATGACTGCACAGTCTTTAATCGCCCTGGACGCTGTGTAACCAGAGCATTAATCGGAACAGCTCCTCTCAAATTCTTAATACTGTTCGCCTGATTTCCGCTCAGTTTCTTATGGCACCATATTAGATATTTTTTAAGTGCCCCTGCTGTTTTTATTGCAGCAAGATCTTTTTCAAAATATTGCAACGGCTGAATTTCAATAAGACAATTGCCCTCCAAAACAGGATCAGAATCCGTAAAGTAAGGAGAAACTGTTCCTTTTAAGATCAGTATTCCATTAAGACCGCTGGTATGTTTAAAGCAAAATTTGATTTCTTCATATTTATAGTGAAAAATATCCTGAATCAAAGCTGATATCACATCAGAACTTGCATCTGGTCGGCCTTTTTGAAGTATAAGCGTGTTGTCTTTAACTTTAACGCTTGCCAGGTGA
>JAYEFW010000237.1:0-2704 GCA_034658795.1 Thermodesulfobacteriota bacterium | reverse complement strand
ACTGATTCTTATATTCAGGCCGGCAGGCATTCTCGGTCGAGTTACACATCAAAAAATATAAGCTGACAATTCAGCCACAAAAACACGAAGACACAAAGAGGGATATGAATTTTAAACCTTATACGCAATACAGGATACATCCAGTGACCAGTGGGTTGTGTATAAAAACGGCATCAAAAAATTATATTATAATTTTGGTGCCTTAGTGCCTTTGTGGCTGAACTATTACATTGGATCTAACTAATGATTAAAGCTCAAGAAATAAAGAAATCATTTCTTGTTTCTCTCTGGTTTATGTTTTTGACATTTCCTATAATGGTGATCCGTGTCAATCCTATAGAGAAAGTTGTTGAATGGCGCTGGAAGAACATGCTCATTGTTGGAATCGGCAGTTTTTTGCTCTCCTTTGTCTGGCGTTATATGCTGAAAAAAAAGGAAGCAGGGGAAAAACGAGCTGAAACCGGTGAATCAGGCAAAACTTTTTTGATTCAGAGGATATTGGAAGAACGCAGATTCTATATTCCTTTAGTGACAGGCTTAACTATTATCGCAGTCGCTTTTCCTTTTATTTTTTCCATGTATCAGACCAGTATAATGACAACCGCTTTAATGTATATTGTCCTTGGTCTGGGTCTTAACATCGTGGTGGGTCTTGCAGGGTTGCTCGACCTTGGGTATGTTGCCTTTTATGCTGTAGGAGCTTATAGTTATGCATTACTGAACTACCATTTTGGCCTTGGTTTCTGGTCGGTACTCCCCATAGGAGCTGTCTTAGGCTTTATTTTTGGTGTACTCCTTGGTTTCCCAGTGTTGCGTCTGCGAGGTGACTATCTTGCCATTGTTACCCTTGGGTTTGGAGAAATAATCAGGCTTGTATTGGAAAACTGGAATGAATTCTCTTTTGGCCCAAGCGGCATTGCCAATATTGACAGACCGGGTTTTTTTGGTATCCAGTTCTCCCTTCAGGCCGCAAGCATATATCTTTATTTCCTTATGATCGGTCTTGTCATATTTACAATCATTGTAGTTAACAGGTTGCAGAATTCAAGAATAGGCAGGGCATGGATAGCTTTGAGAGAGGATGAAACCGCATGCCAGGTTATGGGAATTGACAAAACCAGGACAAAGCTGAGGGCATTTGCACTTGGTGCAACATGGGCTGGAATGGTTGGTGTAATATTTGCCGCCAAAACCACTTTTATTAATCCCGCAAGTTTTACCTTCCTTGAATCGGCCATGATACTTTCAATCGTAGTACTGGGAGGCATGGGTTCGATTTTAGGCGTAATTGTCGGAGCGTTAATCCTGATCCTTCTGCCTGAATATCTCAGAGCTTTTTCCGACCACAGAATGCTGCTTTTCGGAGCCATAATGGTTATTATGATGGTGTTCCGACCCCAGGGCATAATTGCCAACATACGCCGCACTTATAAATTTAATGAATAGGATCATGAATACCATTCTGGAAGTTAACGATTTAAGCATGGATTTTGGTGGCCTGCGGGCTCTGGATCACCTTGATCTGAATGTGGTTGAAGGAGAAATAGCAGCCATTATTGGCCCGAACGGGGCAGGCAAAACAACTTTTTTTAACTGTTTAACCGGAATATGCAATCCAACTGAAGGAGAAATACTGATTTCACCTCCAGGAAAAAAACGCAAGAAAATAAATGGGTTAAAACCAAATCGTATTACGAAAAAAGGCATGGCCCGTACTTTTCAAAATATCCGCCTATTTTCTAATATGACTGTTCTTGAGAATGTTATGATTGGACGCCACTGCCGTACTTCTTCGGGTATTGTGAGCGCTATATTAAGAGGAAGGTCAACAATTAAAGAAGAAAAGGATGTGGTTGATTTCAGCTACAACGTTTTAAAAAAAACGGGCATTTCGCACCTTGTCAACGAGTTTGCAAAAAATCTTCCTTATGGAGCACAAAGGCGCCTTGAAATAGCAAGAGCAATGGCTACCGAACCTTTCCTGCTTCTTCTGGATGAACCGGCCGCCGGCATGAATCCCCAGGAAACCAGGGAACTTGACGAACTGATAACCAGACTGCGAGATGAAGACAATATTTCCATATTGATGATTGAGCATGACATGAAACTGGTCATGAGTTTGTCTAACAGGATATTTGTTATGGATTACGGAAAGAAAATCGCACAGGGAACTCCCAGTGATATTATTAATAATCCTGTTGTGATAAAAGCCTACCTTGGAGAGGATATAGATGCTTAGGCTAAGGAATATAAACTCATTCTATGGAAATATTCAGGCGCTGAAGAATGTAAATATTGAGATTTCCAGAGGAGAGATTATAACTCTTATAGGTGCAAACGGGGCGGGCAAAACAACAACTTTAATGACGATCTCGGGTTTAGTTCCATCGCGTTCAGGCGAAATCATTTTTATGGGTAAAACTATTCATAATATGAGACCGGACAGGATCGTTTCGCTTGGAATCAGCCAGGTTCCAGAGGGACGGAGAATTTTTCCATATTTAACGGTCCTGGAAAATCTGGACATGGGAGCTTTTTTAAGGACAGACAAAAAAAATATAAAAAAAGACATGGAATATATTTTTGACCTTTTTCCGATTCTTAGTCAAAGGAGAAATCAGTTTGGGGGAACTTTAAGCGGAGGCGAACGGCAAATGCTTGCCATTTCAAGGGCAATGATGGCAAGGCCGGCGCTTTTGCTGCT
>JAYEFW010000236.1:0-11572 GCA_034658795.1 Thermodesulfobacteriota bacterium | reverse complement strand
TTGCTGTTTATACTATTCAGCTTGTTATGAAATGGCTGGAAGAAGATATTGGCGGACTCGAAAACATGGAGAAAATAAACCGTAAAAAGGCTGAGTTATTATACGGTGTTATTGATTCAAGCGCCTTTTATAAAGGTACGGCAGAGACTGATAGCCGTTCACTTATGAATGTAACTTTTCGTCTTCCGAACGAAGATCTGGAAAAGCTGTTTGTTCAGGAAGCCTTTGACAATGCTATGGGTGGTCTTAAGGGGCACCGATCGGTCGGAGGTTGCAGGGCATCTATATACAATGCCACGACTATCGAGGCGGTTGAGGTTTTGACTGACTTTATGAAGATGTTTGAGAAGAAAAAGGGATAAGTGCAGGGGTCAGGGATCGGCGATCGGGGATCAGATGCAGGGGTAAATGCTGTTGAATTAAGGGCTCGGACAAAAATAAGTTGGTAGAATTTGCGCCCGAATTTGCCGTGATTTCATCGATCTGATTGAGCAAAACCGCAGGAATAGCGGGCTGTTTCAAGAATTTTTGCGAAAAGCGTAGGCATACCAATGGATATGTCGAGACTTTTCGCAAGTCCTTGATGAGCAAGAGATTGACATTGGTGCAGGGTAACTCTAAATCGACTCCTTAACGGTGTCACCATCGCCTCTCGTCTACGGCTTTCCACATCCCAGTGACGAATTGAGATGTCCTGACTTGACATCAACCAAGACCGGCTTGAGCTCAAAACTTTATTCCTACCATTAGCAGGGGTTCTGCCAAAAGCTTGCTTCCTGTATCCGCCTTTCCGGTCGTCAGAGTTTTATCCTCCACACTGTTACCAGGCTTCATTGGCTCTGAGTTATCAGTACTATCCGTGAATCTGCCACCCTCACCGCTTCGGGGTCTCCTTATCGGCTTGGTTTTATGATATCTCTGGCAACTATAGATGCCAGAACAGGAGGGCTTCCCTGGGTAAGACGCATCACCTCCCCCATATCCCATCCAACTTCACAGCGGCCTGGGAATTGCCCTTGCCCTGTTGGCGTTGTCCTTCCGTGATGTAATGCATAATTGTAAAAGAAAAAATGCCATAATTAAAATTGCTGAGAATTGTTACCGTGCTTGACACATCAATGAATTTATGGGAATAAAAGGGTATGCAGCAAACAGCAAAACCTGATGCGCCAGGAATTTTATACCATGAACCATGTAACAAGCTGGTGCATTGAAAAAGAAAAGATCTTCTTACATAATGAAGATCTGAACAACTTCATCAGCCTCCTGGCCGCTGTAGTAGAGCAATGCGCAATGGACATTTATGTTTGGGCATTGATGCCGCACATTTTCATATGCTGTGTAGAACAAAGAACCGGCCTCGATATGTCGAAACGGAAGTGGTCCTATCCCGAAGGCCTGAAAAAGATCCCATCTTTCAGGAAATGATATTGAAAGTAAGGGAAAGTATTTTACTAAGAAGAACAGCAAGATAGTAATGGTTATTTCGTGACAGACGCGAAGGATAAGCCATGAAAACAGAGCATTCTAATCGTCTTTTCGGTGTCTTTGAGACCTCGGAGCTGTTTAGCCTTAAAGATCTGCTTGACAAAATGATCGAGTATGGGCGTTTGAAACTTGCATGTGATGGAGGTTCTGTCTTTTTCTTCGATGGCGCGACGGCAAGATTGGAGCTATATGCTCATTCTTATGGAAACACTTCACCTTTTTCTCTTGCGCCCGGACAAGGGGTCGCAGGCCGTTCATTTGTAGACCGCGTCCCTGTGTTTGCTTCCGGCTTGGAACTCACACGTTTGTATGTCCCCCTTGATTTCCTGCTTAGGGAAAAGATTCGAGCGGTTGTTGCTTTGCCTATATCCGCTTTCAAGACTCCAATGGCTGTTTTTTGTTTTTACTTCACAAGAGCGGGCGCTCAGTCACCTGTCGAGACTGATGTACACGGCCTGACTCAGGAAGAAAACAGAGCTGTTGAAGTCTTTTATGAAGAATTAAGTGCGCCGGAAATCGGTATGTCACTTCACAAAAAACGGGTACTCCAAGTCCAAAACGACCTGCACGCAGCCGGTGGGGCTCCATCAATGCTGAGAACAGAGCTGAGCCGATTCATTTCCGCACTTAAGAAAGTATATCATGGATCTGATCAACCGTTTCCTGACCTCCTGTATGTGCAACTTGTGGACCACCCGCAAAGGACAATTCGGACACTCAGGGGCTTTGGCATGCCTTTGAGTTTTGAATTTCTACCGGCTCACTCCTTGGAGTCGAAAGATATCGAGGCTGACATTGTACGAACCTGCCAGGCTGAGATAATTGTCGGCAATGACGAGAAACGTTTTGAGCAAAGAGTGTACAAACAATATATGCACAAGCAGTATGTACGTTTGTGGTTTCCACTTTTCCCATTTCCGTGCCCGAGCGATCTTGGAGGGTTTGGCACCATCGAAGAGGCCTTGCATGGGCTTCTTGTTTGGGACAATGTAGAAAAACAAGACGACATTATGACACGATGGCTGGTCAGATGGCCTAAGGAAAAAACGCCTCCATCGGGTCTGGTTTTCGGCACTGTTCAGATAGGGTATAAGCGCAGGAATATGAACAATCTCAGCCTGAAACCCTGGACCAAGGATTTGGCCGTGTGGCACATGGCTCGGGTCTATGAGCTGAGCAAGGATCTCTTCAGTGCGACGTTTTCCGGAGCATTGGAACGAATCGGCCGTTTGCTTGCTTCTGTAACCCAGGGTGAACTGAGCCGCGTTGTCTGTTCCTTTTTGCACGGGAAGGTCCAAGAGGCAAGGACATATCCTGTTTCGCCACCATGGTCGGTGGCTGTTCCGGAAACTGAAAAAGGCCGATCCTCAATCCCAGCACCTTCTAAAGATCCATTATCATTTGATTCCGATCCGGTAACCCTTGAATACCTTGATCCTGTGGTACGTACTGGTTTTCCATCGGACTATATGAAACGTTTGTTGAACACCAACAAGATCATTGCAGCAAAGTCCATCCAAGTGGCCTCACATCTCTACAATGCAGCCATATATCCCCAGGAGCTGTTGGTGCCTGACGACGACCCAAGCTATTTCGGTACACTCATTAAAGACAGTGTCGTTCTCTCTGTATGTGAAGAAGCCGCGGAAATGACAGGCGCTATGTGCTGCAAAGCTTATTTTTTTTCAAAAAAGGCTTTTCCAGGGGAAAAGAACGCGCAAGACAGACCCTGGCTTATTAGACCACCCACTACGTGGAACGAAAAACCATGTGATCAGAGGTTTTCGAAAGATATTGAGGATGCAGCACGGAAGGTAGTTCTCAAAAAAAAGTCCGAGTATTTAAAGCCATCTCAGAAACCATGTCTAAAACACGCAGTCACCTTGTTGCCCATTGAGCTTTCTGACGCGCTTATGGGGGTCATTGTTCTTGTATTTCCTGAAAACAAGGAGTTTTTTGCCTCGGAAAAGAGGGATATGGAAAGGCGTGTTCCTCGGTGGGTCTATCGTATCTATATGCACCAATTGATCTTGCGGGATCGGTTTTCAGCCCGCATGACCGAGCTTCGCGATGATATTACAAAGGCCGGAAAACTGGCGAAACGTGATACGTCGGATTTGAATCGTGTGACGGAATTCATCAATGAAGTCCTGCGAAGAACGGTAAGGCGTCAAACTTCGGGTATTGGATGGATTACGCTATTTAGCAAGTCAGCAACAGGACCGGACAGATGGGAACGATTTTGGCATCTGCAGAAAACCGCATCTACAAATCCTGATGTAGGCTACCACATATTTGTGCACACGCCCTTGTCAGGTCCGTGCCGCGATGCCTGTGACAAACCAGGGCCGGTAATCTACAGCGGGCTAAAGAAAAAGGAACAGATGCAGGATACACTTGCGAAGATCGATAATGAAATTAGTAACCTGAAAAATGAGGACCAGGTGGATGAAGCAGAACAACTACGCTTTTTTTCTAATGCAGTGCAAGCAGGAGAAGAAGAGTCGTCGACTATATTGACGTTTCCTATCCTGAAAAGAGGTGATGAGACCAGTGATTTCAAAGGGGCCTACAGCCTGATCCTGCCTGGGGACCATTATTATGATGCCGTGCATCGTAGGCTGTTGACTGAGCTGGGAGAGCTGCTGGCGGAAACTCTTGACCAGGTGCGACAGCTTGACCAAAGCCGATCCGAACAGAAATATCGTAGATGCGTGGACGACTTGCGCAGAGACTTCGTAAACGCAAGCAACGTGGATGATCTCGTCGGTGCTCTCTTGCACAAATTGGGTCCGGTGACCACAGAAAAAAGCAAAGAAGGGCCTGACGAAATTGAGACATTGAGGCTTGCTGATGATATTGTTCTTTGGAAACTTTCGCTTGATCATACTGAACTTGTTGTAAGATCCGCGCGGGGCAATGGGCTGGCAGCTTTTCAATGTTCCCCCAGCTTTCAGGCGGTGGACCCTCGCGAGCATCCCCTGTTCGCCGAAGAGAATATCAAGTGGCCCGCAAAACACAAACCCCTCTCACTCAAGCAAGGCTCTTTCAGGATATGGACATTTTCATTGGGTGAAACAACAGCAACAAAAAAAATTAATAAAATTTGTAACGCCTATGCCCGCAGCACAGGACGAAAATGGCTGGTCACTTTTCCGCTTCTGGATGCAGCAGGCAGGATCTTCGGAGTAATCGACTGTTTGCGCGATAAACCGCTTTATGCAGGTGAGGAGGTCTTTGAGCGGCTTCTTCACAGTATCTCTTTACAATTCTGTTCGGCGTTCACAAACTGCCATTTCGAGATGGTAAGCCGGATCACCAAAGAGCTTTTTGAATCAACAGAACAGATGTTTCTATACTTCCGGACGCAGGATGTGTATCAGGAACTTGTACGGCGGCTAAAAAAGGTATTTGGTTGCGAACATTGCGACCTTTTTCTGGATGATCAGCATGGGAAGATGTTATTGTACTCCACCACGCGTCAGCATGGTCCGACGTCAGACAAAGATAAATTCCGGTTTTTGGTCATAAAAGATACAACAGACACGGAAATCCTCGGCGCTTGCCTCAATACAGGCCGACCACAGATACGACATGCCGGAACGTCTCAATCCCCTTCAGATAATCTATCCTCGGCTCTCAAAAATCTGCTGCCAAATGATGTGCGGTTTGAACGCATGGCAGTGCCCTTGAAATCAGCGATTCAGGGTCGTGATACTGTGGTGGGAATGCTCCACCTTCAGGGACCACTGCCCCGTTATAGAAATTCATCTAATCAGAAAGGCAAAAAGCCTCTGAAAAAAAACCTGATGTTTACAGCAGAGGATCTCCAGCTTTGTATTGACCTGACACTGCCGACAGAAACGATTGTCCGGAGAGTACGTCTTGTTGAACAACAGCAGTGGCTGGTAAATGAGCTTGTGCATTCCCTTGGACAACCCCTTCAAGTACTTAGGTCTGTTGCAAATCAGCCGATCAGGGCATTAGCACAAAGCGATCGTGAAGGTGAAGTTCGATGTCAAGGAAATGCAGGATAAGATCAATAGGGGCTTTCAGATAGTGCATGAAGCCAAGGATCAATTGGGGTTCCTCACAATGCTCAGTCGGCCTGGGGAAAAAGAGTATTCTTTTAAGCCGGTCGAGATCAAGGAGCTGATCCAGGAATGCTGTGATTTTATGGCTGAAACAGCCAGCATTCATACTAAACGTATTTACTACGGGAATGTCCAACTTGTCAGACCGGTTCCCCTGGTAAGGACATGGATACGCAGGGCCTTTCTCAATCTTATTGACAACGCCTTGAAATACTCTTTCGCCGATCGCGAGATTGTGGTTGCAGCTCAAGAAGATGGCGAGGGCATCATCAGAATCAAGATTACAAATTGGGGCATTGGTATTCCGCCCGAACATCAAAAACGGATCTTTGAATCCTACTTTCGGTCGCAGATGCCTGATTCACGGGGGGCACGGTGTGGCACAGGCGTGGGTCTGGCGATCGTAAAAAACGCAATTGAGGTAATACACAGAGGAGAGATCCTCGTTGAAAGCAAACACTTCAGAAATGGAGACAAAAAGATAGGGAGATCGACCGGCGAAATGAAAGATATCGAGTACGAGACGACCTTCACTATAGTGCTTAATCGCAATGTCCTGAACTCCCTTGCTGAATCAAAAGCCTCAAAGGAGAGCAAAAAAGATGAGCAATAATGCTAAAAAGAAAGTGGTATTGGTAGAAGACGATCCGGAAGCCAAGAAGATTATTCGGGAGACTCTGTTGCCTTATTCTCAGGATATTGATCTCCTTGAAGCCACCAATGCAGGGGCGGCAATGAATCTCGTGTTTCCGGACCCGCCTGGCAATCGTCCGGATGCACTTATCCTCGACTTGATGATTCCGTATGGTGAGGCCGCTCAGAAGCTTGATGCAGAGAGCGACCCGGATTGGATTGAGACCGGGGTGCGCCTACTTGATTATCTGCGAAAACGGGAAAAGACCGAACTTGGCACTGACATCGCCTTTCCTCTATGGGTGGCTGTTATCACGGCTCGTAGCAACCCTCTTTTAATCCAGAGTATAGAAAAGCTCCTTGCAGGAAGCGGCCGGATCTACCTCAAACCGTTTAACGATTTGGAATTAGAGCATGATCTGGCTTGCATTTTACACATAAAGAGCCAGGTTGATCCAATACTCCTTTCCCCCGAGTACTCGCCGCCTAAGCGGTCAAGTGGAGGTGCGCGATGAACCAGGCAGAATTCGAAAAACTGAGCCGTACCTTGCTGGACTTGATCTATAGAATCAAGGATGAAGAGCACTTGCTGCGAGTTTCTTGTGGGCTGCTGGGGGCAGATCTTGCGGTTCTTGTTTGCCGAACATCAATGGAACAACCAGGCCAAGTGGCTATCCATCATATTCATCCCGCTGAATACAAAGAACGCTTGCAAGATAGTGATCTGCATGCCTTGCGAGAATGGTATGACTTTGGGGATTTGCCACGGGATATTGATGGTTTTGCAAAGGAAGGACCGATTCGAATAGCAGACCAGGATTTTCCGGATGTCCTGGTGGCCTTCGGAGGCCGGATACCGGATAATAGATATCCCCTTCACGAGATGTTCTTACTAAAAAAACGCAGTTATGAGGGGTTTTACAGATCCTATCATTGCTGGGCGGCGGCTAAGCTCCTTCGTGGATTCGAGAGCAATATGCTGCTGTTTGATGACACGATCGTCGCATTGATCAGGCTCAAGGATCAGTATGCAGCATCAAGCGACGAGGTACTTCCGGACGAATCGTGGGATGACTTGAAGAAGAGAATGAAAGATAGACCGCCTGATATCCAATGGCGATTCTACACGATCTGGACCGGCTACCAGGTACGCAAGGAAAAGGGAGGTAAGCCCGCAGAGAAAATTGGCCATGCACGTATAGTTGACTCTAAACACATTGATACAGAAATGGGAAAACCGCCCGAAGACATGAAAATATGTCGTGATGTGATCAAATTTTTGTTGGTGGATGGCGGATATTCTGAAGACCTACACGATAATTTGGAAGCAAAGCTTGTCTCTGTAATCGAGGATGTTGAGAAAGACAAAAATCGGATGTGGTTGCAGGTGATTTTTGTTGCCCTTGAGCATGCGTGGCGAAATCTGCGATACGATGTTTCAAATAGAAGAATCGAGCACTCCTTCGACGCTGAAGCTCATGAAAAACCGCAATCCCCGAACTCCCACGAGGGAAACTTGTCAAAGGCTATTGAGACCGCCCGTGATTTACTTTGCTTAACAAGAGGCATCGTGATTCATGTCCTTGTCTCAGGTGGATTAACGAAAAAAAAAGAAGAACCACAAAACTGGTGCGTTTCTTCAAAACTCCGGGAACTGGGACGCGGGAGTCTCCGCCTCTATCTGGCCCAGGAGATCGCAAGACCTGACTCGCGGCTGGAACAACTCTACCTTGACGGGGAGAGAACAAATGAACATCGTAAGGCCCCGCCTGAGCTGAAACGGACATTTATCGTAAACCTTTCGCGGTTTATGCTCAGCATCGTAGCCCACATTGAAGAACATTTTGACATAAAAACAAGAGCTACAGAGACTAATCCACCAGTAATCAGTTTGAGTGAGGATCTTGACAGCCTTTTATACATTGTTGATCGCTTTGTCCATGTGGAACTGGAGGTAGAAGAACAGATCAACATCAAGCAGCATTTGGGACGTCAGTTAGATTCAGAAGTCCAACATTACCTGACTATGCCTCGTTACAGGGATCACTTGCTGCATGTAATCGACGTGTTTTTACTCGGACATCTTTTGCTGAATACGGAGTTGCGCTGGCTGGAAGGGAGAAAAATGTCGCTGATCAAGCATCTTGAGTTGGCCGCAGCAAAAAAAAGTGGTGACCACCAGCCTATCCTAACAAGAGAATGGATGCGGAACTGGGCTGTAGCCAGTCTGCTTCATGATATAGGTTATCAGATAGGTGATGGGAATAGGATTTCATCTGATCCGCGGGTTTGGGAGAATTACTTTGCCCCGCCTGATCCGGTTTCGAGCCCGTTGCCCAAGTTTCCCGAGAAGAGCGGGCAAGACCCGGATTCTCAAGGCGCAAAAGCTCGGCATGATTTTATGAGAAAGCTTGCAAAAAGACTTTGCAAAGAATCGACTCTCGCAGAATATGTGCCCAGGATAGACAAGGACAATGAGAATGACCACGGGGTGTTGAGCGCACTCCGTATTGCTCAGATCTTTTTTCACGCTGACCATAAGGCCAGGACAGAACAAAACAAGAAGTGCCCCGACAAGATGCTTACATGCTATCGCCACGCCATTCATGCCATGGCCCATCATAATCTGGCTTCCCACAGGGTGGCCTTTGACTCTCATCCTTTGGCCTGCCTGCTCCGGTTGTGCGATGAACTGCAAGAATGGAATCGTCCGAAAGTCAATATGGAAAGGGTCGTCAAGAAGCTCTACCTTGACATCCAGGAAGGCGATTCCGGGAGTAATCAGTCCTATGAGATGATCGAGTCCTTTAAGGCAAATCTGGATTTCAAATCTCTTTTCAATGGGAATAAAATCCCCATATCCATAAAACTGAGCCTAAGAGATTCCGAGTCCTGGTTTCAATTCGCCTTGCTCTATCGTAATTCCTTTGAGGCTCACTTTGACCCAACTACGACCCTGCTTTGCAAGGCATACAACCTTCAGCATCTCGACCTCAATGTCGCGAATCAAGGTCACAAAGACCTGAAGTTCAGTATCAATGTACAATTTTCCACCCCAAACGAGTATGGAAACCTCACCGAATACGATATCTACGCCCTGTTCACAGAGAAAGTCCGTTCCCTGCCTTTGTTGCATCAGTTTAAATCGATCAATAAAGCCGAAGCAGGGCTGATTCGCCTTGGAGGTGAAGACAAGGATCTCCCTCGTGGGGACTGTTTCGGCATTCTTTTGACCAGGGCATCGGACTCAGGGCACCATCATGGCTGGTTGACTTTAAAGCCGACTTACTTTTTTGATAAGTTTATTGAGTTCAAAGAGTATATCCTCCTGGCAGGCGGCAGTAAGGGACATGCGCTTAGAAGCCTGGCAAAGAGGGTCAATTCGTAAAGGCTTTGCTACCTGATTTTATATTTTTGAGTTTTCGAAAACGACAAACAATAGATTGAAAGCTACAGGAAAAATTTAAAGTTATTTCGTCCCTGTTCCTAAAGAATATCATTCAATGTCACAAAATGGTGAAAATATCCTGTATCCTTAAGGGAGTTGTCAGGGCCGTAAAGGCTGATCAGCGCTTTTTCAAGGGCATAACCTCGTGGCACTTTCAGCAACGCGCATTTTCGTTGCATTTCCGGCATAATATGTGTCCCGATTTTCATTTTCCGGTATTTGATTTCGCATACCGTGATTACGCGATCTGCCCGCTTGAACAAAAGATCAATCTGAAATCTTTTATCATTTTTCTCAAAGTACGGTGAAGCAAGCAGTAAGTCATCGGCAAATCCCATGACAGACGCCAGCATGCTGGCATGTTTGAGGCAAAATCGTTCGAAAGCAAACCCCAGCCAAATATCGAAACTGTTTTGCGTCAAGGTTTCAAACAGCCTTCGGGAGGTGCTTTCTTTGATGACCCGCTGATTCGGCTCGATATATTTGAAAAAGAAAACCAGAAATTCATCTGCCAGCGTGTATTTTCTGAATTTAGAGTTCGCGCTGCGGTCAAAGGGAATGAATGACCGGATCATCTCCGCCCGTTCGAGATTCTCCAGATACTGCTTCAGCCCGCCACCGGAAGGAATTCCGGTTTTCGTGCTGATTTCACCGAGTGAAAAGATGCCGTTTTTGAGAAGGTTGATTATCTTGCGGTAGGTTCGAGGCTCCCTGAACTGGCTGTAAAAAATACGTTCGACCTCGTTCAACATGATACCATGCGGTGAAAAACACAACGTATTCATATTTTGATTAAATGATTGGCTGGGGTTGATCTGCTCGAGATATTTCGGTACCCCGCCAAACACCAGTTGATAGTTTAGTATTTCCTCCCGGCTTCTTTTTTTATTCAGAAGATCGGCGGCTTCCCCTGGAGAGAAGCCTTTTAACAGTATTTCTATGGTGCTGCGCCCGTAAAGGGCATTTGAATGAAGAACTTTTTTTACCATGAACGAGGCGACAGAACCGCAGAGGATCAGCATAACATGCTTGCCTTTCCAATGGTTGTCCCAGTAGTACTTGAGAAGTGAAACAAGCCTGCTGCGGCCTGCTGCCATCCACGGCAGCTCATCGAAAAACAAGATTTTTTTGGCCCTGGTTTTTCTTTTTAAGATCTTTTCCGTAATGTATGCAAACAGTTGCTCCCAGTTCGCAAACCGAACACTATCAAGGATCGAATCATCGATCTGTTTTTTTAATTGCTGTAAAAAATGATCAATCTGCCCATGAGTGGTTTCACCTTCCAGGGCTTCAAATTCATAACAGAACTTTTTCCCCCTGGCAAAACATTTCACCAGGCTGCTTTTACCGATCCTGCGTCTGCCGTACAGCACGACAAGTTCGTCTTTTCCAGAACGATAAGCATCACTAAGCAGTTTTAGTTCGTTTTTCCTGCCAACAAACATGATCGGTTTCCTAATGGCAAATTAGATAATCCGCAATCTAAAATTATTTAATTTTGTTTGCGGAAATTGTCAATAATTTAATTGATTCCGCAAACAAATATTTACCTATTTTCTTTGCGGATTTTCGCCTGTGCTTCCTGCAAACCAGTTATGAAGTTCTTTGTGCTGTCCGATACGCCTGTTATCTCTGAGCATTTATCTCTGCTGTGAATCGATTCTAAGGATCAGGGATCAGGATAAAAATTTCTTTAAAAATTGCCCTGTATAAGATTTTTTAAGTTTTGCTATTTCTTCGGGTGTTCCGCATCCAATAATATTTCCGCCCTCATCGCCGCCTTCAGGGCCAAGATCTATTATGTGGTCGGCTGACTTGATAACATCCATGTTGTGTTCGATTACAATAACTGTATTGCCTGCATCCACAAGTCTGTTAAGCACATTAAGAAGTTTCTGTATATCGTCGA
>JAYEFW010000235.1:0-2714 GCA_034658795.1 Thermodesulfobacteriota bacterium | reverse complement strand
AGGTATATTGTTCCCAAGTTTGAATCAGATAATTTTAAGGATGTTCGTGGCAGAGAAGATAAAGTCAGATTTTTAGAGGCAGACATAACCGATCCTGAAATCAAAGCAATTGTAAACAAATATTCAGATCAATTCAAGATTTCCGGCTCATTTGCTTTAATATCATTTGATGACTTGTCAGGACTGGATAAAAAAGATCTTTATATATTGCGAAAAGACGATTTAGCTGGAGTAAGTCTTATAACAGCCATTTTCATCGGATTAATCCTTTTAAATTTTGTACTGAATTTTTTGCAGGTTATGTTGATGGAATATACCGGGCAGAAAATAATGCATGATTTAAGGGTCCGTCTTTTTGCGCATATCCAGGATTTATCAGTTGCTTTCTTCAGCAGGAATCCTGTTGGACGGCTTGTCACAAGGGTCACCAATGATACCCAGAACATGCACGAGCTGTTCACCTCGGTTATTTCTTTTGTGTTTAAGGATATATTTCTTCTTTTTGGCATTATGTTTGTTCTAATCACTATTAACTGGAAGCTGGCTCTTATTTCTTTTGTAGCACTTCCTTTTGTCTTGTACGCATCATTGTATTTTTCAAGCCGGGCCAGAGACGCATTCAGGGTTCTCAGGATAAAGGTTGCTGAAATAAATACCAAGTTTTCGGAAACCATTGCGGGGATAAAAGTTGTACAGCTTTTTTTGCGGGAAAAGGACAATTACAGAGATTTTGCAAGGCTCAATCATGAAAATTACCAGGCAGGCATGAAACAGGTGCAGATCTTTGCAGTGTTTATGCCTGTTGTGGAACTTCTTGGAGCTGTAACAATAGCACTTGTTATTTTTTATGGAGGAGGTCAAGCTCTGGCTGGAAGCATAAGCCTTGGCGCGCTTGTTGCCTTTATTTCTTATATGAAAATGTTTTTCAGGCCCATAAGAGACATGGCTGAAAAGTACAATATCATGCAAAATGCTATGGCATCGGCTGAGAGGATATTTTTGATATTTGATAACAAAGACAGGCTGCCGCAACCCAGGGTTGAACGTGGATACAAATCGCCTGCCATAGATAATATTGACAAAATAGAAATGGAAGATGTGTCTTTCAGTTATATTCCTGACGAACTTGTTTTAAAAAATATTTCATTTAAAATAATCGCCGGTGAAACAATAGCGGTTGTCGGAAGAACAGGTTCGGGAAAGACAACTTTGATCAACCTTATTATCAGGTTTTATGATCCAACATCAGGGAGAATACTTATTAATGAAAAGAATATAAAAAATTATGAAAAATCAATTCTCAGGTCGAAAATAGCGCTTGTAATGCAGGATCCTTTTCTGTTTTCAGGAACCATACGCGAAAACATAGGGCAGGGCAACAGCAATATCTCAAAAAAAGAAATGGAATATATTTTAGAGGCTTCAAATTGTAAAGGTTTTATAAACAGATTGCCGGACGGTATTGATACCGTGGTATCCGAAGGTGGCGCATCAATTTCCAGCGGTGAACGACAGTTGATATCAATTGCCAGAGCTTTTGCCCGCAATCCGGGCCTTATTATACTTGATGAGGCGACTTCATATATTGATTCAGAGACAGAGCAAAAGATTCAGGAGGCGGTTTCCAATCTTATGAAAAACCGGGCATCTGTTATTATTGCTCACAGGCTCACAACAGCACGCAATGCCGACAGAATTATAGTGATAAATAAAGGCCGGATAATTGAGACAGGGACGCATGTTGAATTGATGACCCAAAGAGGCTTTTATTTTAAATTAAATCAACTGCAGGGATGATGTATATGTAACTTCTCAATAAATTCGGGCAAATTACATGATACAAGGCTCGCCCACTGATAATAAAATGTAAGAATATCTGAAACTCGCATCTAAGTGAGCCTAAAGAAAAAACAGTGGCCAATCCTTTTAATACCTATTGGTTAAGCAATAGATCATATTCTTTAAAGATAAATTTTCTTATGCGCTGTTTTTTCTCAAAGCTCACTAAGATGCTCAAACAGTCAGCTATTTTACATTTCATCACCAGCGGACTCGTTTTTTTTATTTTTACCCGAACTTTTTGAGAAGTTACATGTATATTTGTTAAGGTTTTGACCTTTTTTAAAGCTTTTGATAAATAGGAGCCTGTCCGAGAATTATCTCCGTAGCGAGAATCCTCGGACAGGCTCCTATATGGGTGCGCGAAACTTGAGAAAAAATCAACAAAAAGGAAAGGCTATTATGGACAATACTTTTTTAGAAAAGGCGTTAGAGATGCCGCCTAAAAAATAGTTAATGTTCACAGACTAATTGTTCGGCAGAAACAGACAACTAAGAAAAATATGGGAACGAAGAGCAATGGAACTGACAGCCTCAATTTTCGCTTTAGTGAAGGAGTTGGGTGATTTCTCCTACGAGTTGTCCTCTTTGGACCGCGTTTGGAATATCTTGTTTCCGGACAAGGGGAAAAAATGGAATCACCTGCATGTCAACAAGTACAAGCACACCTTCTACATCACTCATGTCGATGGTGGAGGTGGCAGCCTAAAGGTCGAACCGAAAAAGTGCGTGCGAGCAATGGACTTCATGGGAGCCTCTTCTTATTCTGTTGAAAACCATGGTCAACTGGCTACTGTATGGGAACCACTAATCGAATCCGCGCGCAAATGGCTCAAAGCTGCCCGGAAAGACTGGATAAAGGCCAACAAACGAAT
>JAYEFW010000234.1:0-2729 GCA_034658795.1 Thermodesulfobacteriota bacterium | reverse complement strand
CTGCCGCAACCACTGCCTTAGGGGCCTGGCCCATCACACTCGATCCTATATTCTCCGGTCTGGCCTGGGCCTTGATATTCGGACTCTTTGCCTCAACAATGTTCACGTTGGTAATTGTACCTGTGGTCTATTATTTAATACTCAGGTTTCGTACTCCCCTCCCGGTATAGGCTATCCTGGTCCGTAAGCCGGATTCAGGACGGTAGTTTATAAATATTGAAATACGTAATAAATAAAAAAAACCATCAGACAGAAGGAGGTGATTTCATGGAAGAGATGGAGATTGGTTGCGGCAAACCAACCGGTGCAGTGGTTGGCGAGCCTGCAAAGGATGAGGTTGTTGAACAAAAGGAAGAAAAGGCAAAGGAGGTAGTCATGGCATTAGCAAAGATAGGACAAAAAGCCCCGGATTTTCAGGCCCCGGCATTTCATAAAGGCAAATTTAAGCAGGTGAAACTCTCAGATTATCTAGGGAAATGGGTCGTGCTCTGCTTTTATCCTGGAGATTTCACTTTTGTTTGACCGACTGAGTTGGCGGCAGTTGCCACCAAATATAATGAGCTGCAGAAGTTGGACGTGGAGGTCCTGGCAGTCAGCGTGGATAGTCAATTTGTCCATAAGGTCTGGCAAGAGGAAGAACTTTCCAAAATGGTCGATGGGGGTGTCCCCTTTCCTATGGTGTCTGATGGCGCCGGCAAGATCGGTTCGATCTACGGCGTCTATGACGAGGGCAGTGGCGTGGACGTACGCGGTCGGTTTATAATTGATCCGGACGGGGTCATTCAGGCCATTGAGATACTGATTCCGCCAGTGGGCCGCAATGTGAGCGAGTTGCTTCGACAGATCCAGGCATTTCAACTGGTCAGAAAGACAAAGGGTGCAGAGGCCACCCCATCGGGCTGGCAGCCCGGAAGGCCTACCCTCAAACCAGGCCCTGATCTGGTGGGTAAGGTCTGGGAGGTATGGAAAACCGATCTGGCGTTTTAGCTGTCTGAGGAGAGGATGGTGCGTTTTCGGAGATCTGCTCAGACAGGGGTACGGATAAGCGGGCGCTCCGCGCCCGCTTATCAAGTCGAGCAGCAGGCAAAAAAATATCTTTCAGGAAACAAACTTTCGGATTTAGCAAGCGTCTTTAAGGGATTAAAACTTTAGAATTTCATGGATTTGAGAAATAGTCTCCTGAAAAGGAATTATTTGAATCCCATCCTCATAAAATCTTTGATCACCACCATACAATAAATAGGCTTTGCTCATTGGATAGTCTTTTAAAAATAATTTCAGGTTCTTGATGTCTTTTGATGTGTATCTCTTTTTTCTTTTGATTTCAAAAGCATGAATTCCTCGTTCTCCGTATGCGATGAAATCTACTTCAACCTGGTTTGCTGTTCTCCAATAGAAAATATCGTATCCCAGTTTATAATAATCGTTTATAGCCTTGACTTCCTGCAAAAACAGAGTTTCCAAAGCGCTTCCTTCAATTTCTTCCGGAGAGTCGAGAGGTCCTTTGGGACGAATTGTCCTAAAAACCCCAACATCAAAAAAATAAAATTTCGGATGCTGCATCATTTTTCGTTTTACCTTTTTTGTAAATACAGGTAAACGAATAGCAAGCAACAGATCTTCCAGTATGGTGAAGTAACTTTCTACCAGCTTTCTATTCAATGAACATTCTCTTGCAATCTCCGAAAGATTCAGGACCTCTCCCTGTGAAAAACTGGCTGTTTCCAAAAATCTTGAAAAAGCTCCCAGATTCCTTGTCAATCCTTCCTGCAAGACTTCCTCTTTTAAATAGGTAACCACATATGAACTTAAATATGAGGCTGGATCTTTTTCAGTATAAGCGCACGGCAAATGACCATATTTCAACGAATGCTCTAAATCAAAAGCAGGAAAAAGCTCTTCATAGCACAAAGGATGCATATTGAGAGTCAGTGCCCTTCCAGCTAAAAGATTGACATCCTGTTTTTTTAACTTTCTGGCGCTGGAACCTGTCAATATAAATCGATAATTGTATTTCTCAATCAAACGATGAACTTCATCCAGAAGTTTTGGAATTTTTTGGATTTCATCGATAATAACCGCATTGGAAAAGCCTTTTGGGATATAGGATTCCAGCTTTTCGGGTGAACTTTTTAGTCGAAAATATGTTTCAGACTCTAACAGATCAATATAAATGCTGTTCCTGAACTGTCGCTTCAGCCAGAATGATTTTCCTGTCCCTCTCGGGCCAAAAAGAAAACAGCTTTTATCTGAAGGAAAATTTATAATACGTTTAAATATCTTTTTCGATTTCATGATACTGACTCGCAAATCATGGTTTTTCGTCTCATTATGCCGACAATAACTCCATTTTACATATTTTTTTGGCAAATACAACTCCATTTTACACATAAAATCAAAATAAGACGAGTCCTTTTTTCTAAATTCAGAAAAATCGTTTGACATAATTATAATAACATTGCAACGTTATAATATTTCAAGAACAATCGCATCTACAGGTAATTAAAGGAGAGTCTTGCGGGCCGCTTTTTTGAGTTCTGTGTCGAGCCCTTTACATTTGATGAGTTGGTATTGGTTCACAGGAAGCCCCTGTTGGAACAACGGAAGGACCGACTTAAGGAGTTCTTGGACATAGACCCCAAAGACATCGGACAAATCGGGGACGGCAAACAGAAAAGAAGCGGGATAATTGATGTGGCCATGCTTCAAAGCCTCGTTAGAAAGGGAGA
>JAYEFW010000233.1:0-2734 GCA_034658795.1 Thermodesulfobacteriota bacterium | reverse complement strand
CCTTGTGTTGTGTATTCATCCGTTGTATTTTCAACATCTATGTGTTCATCCAAATATGATCACCCATTACGTGTTCGCACGGTTTGTGATTGATCCCGCCGTAGGGGCAACCCCCCGTGGTTGCCCTTTGTTAACCCCCCGTGGTTGCCCTTTGTTAACCCCCCGTGGTTGCCCTTTGTGGATTCGCCCAAAATCAATCGTATCAATTTAACGCATAGGGCAGGCACAGGGGCCTGCCCCTACGTTCGTACATCTATTTTTCCGGTTACGACCTCGGAAATCAAGGCTGTGCGGTATTCTTTTAAAAGGTCGATTTGTTTTTTGATATTGGAGATTGTTTGATCGATTTTGGTGGCTGTTTGATTAATAAATCCAACTATCTCATCTTGTTCCTTTTGAGGAGGAACAAGAACCATTATCTCTTTTGTTTGAGTCTTATTTAGGATTGGAGGCGTTGCTGCATTAGACATACTAACAATAATATCAGATATTGCCTGAAAATAATATGCACCAAAATCTGGATTATAATCATCTTTAAATGAAATAGCATTGATTTGTTGGTTTGAACTTGCAGTCCTTTTTATTATACCCACTTTCCCCAACGTAGCACCAATGCCAACAAGCAACACAGTATTACTCGTATATAGCCTTATAACATTATCATCTATGGCTAAACGATTCAATTTTCTGTTAGAATTAGAGAGGAATAAAGAATCTCCAAAATCTACTGGTGTAAACCAATCAATTTCACCATCAATGAAATATTCTTGGTTTAAAGACGATGGCGTAGTTCCTGTTTGAACAGTTTTTGCGACATACTTCAACCTCATAACCTCCCAATGCTCCGGCACCTCCCCAATCCACTCAACCCCGGAATCCTTATATTTTGGATACGGCTTCATTATTTACACACCAGCCTCCAGCCTCTTCCGCGCCAGTTCAACTGCTTTGTGAAGCTTTTGCTCCAAGAGTTTACGTTTCGGCAGTTCGGTCATGTATTCGGCCACCTTGATACCGCTTTTATCCAGTTGTAACAGCTCTATCTGCTCGCTGGCTTTTCCGGCACAAAGAATTAATCCAAGGGGTGTTTCTTCGCCGGGTTCCTTTTCATACTTTTCCAGCCAGCGCAGATAGAGTTCCATCTGGCCTTTGTAAGCAGCTTTGAACTTGCCGAGTTTTAATTCAATAGCAATGAGCCGTTTGAGTTTGCGGTGGAAAAAGAGCAGATCAAGATAATAATCCTCATTATCAACCGTGATCCTCTTTTGGCGGGCAACAAATGAAAAGCTGACTCCAAGCTCCAGGATAAAGCTCTCCATTTCCCGTAGAATGGCTGTTTCAAGATCTTTTTCGCTGTAAGTATCTTTTAGTCCCAGAAAGTCGAGAAAATAAGGATCTCTAAAGACCAGGTCAGGTGTTAGCCTGTCCTCCTCTCGCAAGGCGGCCAGCTCCTTCTTTACCAATTCTTCAGGCTTCTTTGATATTGCGGTGCGCTCATAAAGCATTCCATCAATTTTCTTTCGCAATGTCCGAACACTCCACCGTTCCACCCTGCACATTTCGGCATAGAAGTCACGCTGGAGATCATTTTTAAGAGGGATAAGGGCAATAAAATGGGTCCAACTCAATTGTCGTATCAGTGATACGACAATCTTTTTATCTGAAAAAACTTCGGCAAATTGAATCATCCTGCGAAGATTTTTTTCATTAAAATTACTGCCATAATCATCGGCTAATTCTTGCGACAGTGTAGCAACGATCTCTTTTCCATACTCTCCCCGTTTTTGTTTCAAAATATTATGGCAAATACGGTTGCCAATCTGCCAGTAAAGAATGGTCAAGCCGGCATTAACCGTAACCGCAACATTATGTCGGGCAGTTTCAATAAGACTGCGGATATCACCAATAAGATTGCCGGAAATGGGTTTATTGTCTGTTTTTACAGCCCGTTTTGCCGTTTTCTTTTTCATATTTCTACAACCTCATTCATCAAACCCTGAGTTTGCAATTCAAGTTCAAGAATCTCCATCCGGATTTCTTCAAGGCTCCTTAACGGCTTGTATTTGTAGAAATATTTCGTAATATTGATCTCATAGCCCTTTACTGTTTTGCTCTCATCAATCCAGGCGTCCGGCACATGGGGCAGGACTTCCCGCTCGAAATATTCCCTGATATTTTCCTTTAAAGGCACATTTTCATTATCGCGCAGTGTGGTATCAGGCTCTGGATTGCCTTTCTTATCAACACAAATATCCGCTGTTTCATCCTGTTCGGACAGGGCCTTTAAAACAGCTTTTTGTATCGACACAGGCAATGACAATCCATATTTTTTGCAATGCTCTTTGAGAGCTTTTTCAAATTTCTCTCTGTTTTTATAAATTACAGAGCCATCCATGCTCTTGAGCATAGCAAGAATCTTTTGTCGCAGTTTTTCCCCTTCTCCCTTTTGCTTTAAGCCTGCTCTACCCTTTTTTTTCGGTTTAGAAAGGTTTTGAAATGCCTTTTCATTTTCAAGCAGAGTTAGCCTTTCTTCTGAAGTCTGGAAGTTGAGTCTCAATGGCCGTTCAACGGTAATCCGGTTATAACCAAAATCTTCATTGTCAAATATCCTACAAAATTCACCTTCGATGAAATCTCCATAAATTCCGGTTATCTCATTGATCTGGTTATCACTGATCTCATTTCTTTTATTACCCAGGCTCCGGCTCATCTTTTCAAAGAATGAAACAGCATT
>JAYEFW010000232.1:0-2735 GCA_034658795.1 Thermodesulfobacteriota bacterium | reverse complement strand
CATATTACTTATGAATTATGACTATCCTGGAAACATCAGGGAACTTAGGTCTATTATCCAGTTGGCCGTAAACCTGGCCCAGGGCAGGCAAATCTCCGCCGGTTCTCTTCCCACCCACCTGCGAAAGCGAAAACCTGTTGCAAGGAGCTATTCTCAGAAAGAAGTCAGCCCTGTTGCCACCCTTAAGGAAATGGAAAAAGCCCATGTTCTCAAGGCATACGAGCAGACAGGCAAAGTAAAAACTCAAACAGCAAAACTTCTATCCATTGGCTTGAACACCCTCCGCAGAAAATTGGAAGACTATGGGGTAGCATGAGCCAGGTAGATAGGCTGAAGGCTGAATATGATAATGTAGAATGACGCAGAGTGAGCACAAAGTTTGGCGGGATATTTTAAAACAATGATTATTTAGGGTTAAAGCTTTTCAAGTGCCCAGTCACCTATATTTCTATCCGTAAATTCAACCCCAAAGAGATAAATCTCCTTGCCAACGCCCTGATACTTCTCAAAGTATTTCTTGTCTCTGATCTGCTTTTAAGAGCTGGAATTGTGAGCCGTTTGATAGACTATAAATCCGGAAAGGAGAAATCCCGAACAAACAAGTGTTTATGGTTGAAATTAAGATCGACCACGCTTCGGATGCTGATACGATACGCACCAATCTCACACTGTCAGGCATTTAGGGAAGCGGCGTTTCTTGGTTGAGATGAATGGTTTGGGAAAATAGGAGTAAGATGGAAATTAAATGGTATTTTTTCTTGAATTTGTTAAGTTTTTATAGTATTATAATTTTTTAACTACCGATAATCTTTGTAAATATTAGAAAGGAATTGATATGGGTAAACCAAATAGACAATCCTTGATTTTTAAAGGTGTTTATGAGTTTGAAGATCCCGGTGGAACATTGATTGCTGCAAGAGTCCCTGCAAATGGGAGTGCTGATTTATTCTCAGGAACATGTATAGTTGTTCGTCCCAACCAGCGGGCAGTATTGATTTATAAAGGTGAGTTTGCTGATGTAATGAAGGAAGGAACTCATAGAATCAAAACAGAAAACTTTCCAATTATTACACGAATTGCAAACTGGTCTTTTGGTTTTCAAAGTCCTCTTAGAGCTGAATTATGGTTTTTTATGTTAAATGTCTTTGTTGGAAGGAGATGGGGCACAACCGCACCTGTTATTTATAATTTCCCAGATTATCAAAATGTTCCCATTCGTGCATATGGTCTTTTCAATATAAAGGTGGTTAATCCTCCGAAACTTTATAATAACCTGATAGGAAGTAATGTTCTTTTTGATATTACGGACTTAGAGGAATTTGTTCAAGGACAATTGCTCGAATTATTGCCTCAGGCTTTATCTGTTATTAAGACACTAGGTGATTTAAATCATGCCCAAGATGATGTTTCAAATGTGCTTCAAGAAAAAATTAATCCAATATTAAATAATTATGGTTTAACAATTTTGGACCTACAAATTCTTTCGCTGGTTCCTTCTAAAGAGATTTTAAATGCCTTAGACTCCAAGGCAGCGATGAACATTGTAGGCAATAAGCAGGAATATCTTTTATATAAAGCGGCTAATAGTTTAATTGAAAATCAATCTTCAGGGGCAAATACTTCTAATGATCCGATGCAGCTTATGCTTGGATTAATGCTTGGGAAAAATTTAATGGCATCGGACTTTAGAGAAAAAGAGATGCGTTATTTAGATGCATCAATGACCAGTGACGTTAAAGCAGTAAATCCTAAAGGTAAAAAGTTTTGTTCTAATTGTGGTGGAGGTATTAGACAAAAAGATAAATTCTGTTCGTCATGTGGAAGGAGGGTGACTTAATGGGTTTTGATGTAATATGTTCTAATTGTGGAGCGCCTTCTTCGCCATCAGTAGGCGTTTGTCCATTTTGTAAAAGTGTTATGACGAATAAAAAAAGCAAAGATACACCGACGATAACTAAGATTCGCGAATTATTTGATGCCGGGAATATTGAAAAATCGCTTTTCATAGTGCAGCAAGCAGAGAAGACAAAGCCAAAGTTATTAAAAAATGCTGCATTTATTTTGTTATATATCCAAATTTTGATTGAATCAGATGGACCTTCAAGCAAGATGAGGTCGATATTGACACAGTCTTATTTAAATGATGTTGAGAATGCTCAGCTTTCTGAATATAGAGAGATAATTGAAGCAAAAAATAATTTATCTCATGGAATAAAAGATATTGGAGAACAAGCTCTTATAAATATCATTCGACGCTCCCCGAAGAATGCGCATGCATTGTTCATATTAGGAAGTCATTTATGTTGGATAGAGAATGAGTATGCAAGAGCCATTCAATTATTAGAAAGATGTGTTGTTCAACGGCCAAATTGGTTAAAAGCAAATGGTTGCCTTGCCGCATTATATTCAAAGACAGATAATGATGTCTTAGCTCAAAAATATATTAGAAAATGTATTGCTCTTTCAAAAGATGCAGGAACAAAAGAATATTTTAAGAGTTTAGTATCTTGAAGAAATGTTGGAAAAAGGAAAATTAAAAGAAACTTTTGACCTTTGAAACACAATCATACTCCTGTCGGTTCTCTAAATGACCCATGTCAAGGATAACGGTAGCTGCCATCATGGAAAAGTTGACGTGATTGATCTCTGCATGGGCACTACGGGTCTGGCTCCTGCTACTGCCAGTCTCCTGTTTGATCTCCTTGAAACCGGATTCTATTTTCCACCTCGCACCA
>JAYEFW010000231.1:1311-2746 GCA_034658795.1 Thermodesulfobacteriota bacterium | reverse complement strand
TTAAAAAGAGTGAATCTTTTGCGTTTGAAACAACACTTAGCGGCAAGGGATACATCAATAAAATAAGTAATTGGAAAACGAAACAATATGAAATCATAATTTATTATCTCAAGGTTCCGACAGTGAAATTCGCTATCAGAAATTTGAAAACTCAAAAGTAACTTGTTAACAATTAGAGGTGGCGGGCATTTAAATTTAAAACGGCTGACTGTTAGTGAAAAAAGCCATTAGCCATTAGCGGTTAGCTTTTAGCTAAAGGCTAACTGCTAAAAATCTTCAATTTGAGAATAGCATCCAACTGGCTATAATTTCAGGTGTTTTGAGTTTTCGTCCAGCCACTAACTAATTGTATTGTTGTGGGATAGTTCCCTATTATGTGATAGCTGAATGAGTTATTTGTGGGTTATAATAACAGCATAATTGCCTTGGTTGAGCTCCTGCCATGCCTCCTGTTGGAACAATCCAGCAAGCAACATACAAAAATGCAAATATAGTTCCCACAAATATCTCGTATATATCACAGCGTGGGGAACCATCCCATTGTTGTGAATTATTAGCAGGTTTGATTTATGAGTGTAATTCCGTGAAAATCCGTGGTGAACTATTACGATATGACTATTTCTTATTCAGTAATAATCCCTGCTTATAACGAGGAAAAGTGGCTTTTAGGCACTCTAAATTTCCTTAAGAAAGCTATGGAGGCAGTTGAAGCCAATGGTGAGATTATAGTCGTTGACAATAATTCTACGGATAATACCGCACAAATAGCTAAAGAGAACGGTGCCCGTGTAATATATGAGCCTGTTAACCAGATTTCCCGCGCGCGAAATGCCGGCGCAAAAATTGCTGAAGGGCAATATCTAATATTTTTAGATGCCGATACTATCCTGCCGTTGGATCTTCTGCAAACAGCATTGTTTAATCTATCAACCGGAATGTGCTGCGGCGGCGGAGTTGTTGTTGCTACAGACAAAATATTAAGTCCATTTGCTCAAAAATTTGTAGATTTCTGGAACTGGTTATCTGTAAAGTTCGGCCTTGCTGCCGGATGTTTCATCTATTGCTTTAAAGAAGGTTTCGAAGCAGCAGGAGGTTTCAGTGAACTGGTCTATGCTGGCGAGGAAATTTTTTTCTCTCACTCTCTTAAGTCATGGGGCAGAAAAAGAGGGCTTGCTTTCCGTATTATTTTAAATCCACCTGCAATAACATCTATCCGAAAAATTGAATGGTTTAGTATATATCAAATGACGGTCAGAATTTTGTTTATACTTGTTTTCCCCTTTGCAATTAGTTTTAGAATCTTTTGTTCCCCCTGGTACTACAGACCCAAAGAATAGGGCTTGCTATTGAATATCGAAATTCGGCGGTTCAAAACGAAGTGGCGCTTGTTAAGTATTTTTGAATTTGATATTTAGCCGGAAATTAGATATTAAAA
>JAYEFW010000231.1:0-1211 GCA_034658795.1 Thermodesulfobacteriota bacterium | reverse complement strand
GATAAAGGTTAGGGTTTGGTTGCCACATCGCTCAGCAGAAGAATACCTAAATAATTGTCTGTCAGTTATCGATCAACAAGAGCGATCATATGACGATACCATTAAGTCAATAAATACCCTTAAGAGTGATCTAGACAATGCTCGGCAGCACCCTTGTATGATGCAAATTGAGCACGAACTTGCTCATAGCATGAAATTTATTGAACAAGAAAATGCAGCCGACGCAAAAAGCCGCGCGGTTGATTAGCGGCGTTCGGATGAGGAGGAAAGATGGAGGAGGCAACGATTGTATGGACCGAGTATATGAAGTACCGGCTAAGCTTGCGGGGATACGATCTTGCGACGGTCGAGCAAATCTTGCAATACTCCTCTGAGCGGTACGTGGACACGGTGACAGGGCGCGTGGTCGCGATTGGCCGACACGAGAAACTTCTCGTCATGATACCGTATGAGCAGAAGGGGCGCTCACTGAAGCCCGTAACGATTCATGCGACAAGCCGGCAACAAATCAACTCTCGAATTAAATCGGGGAGGTTTAAGAATGAATAAAACACACATGGCATACTTCGAGAAAGACGACGTTCTTCATCTTGCCATATCGGATGAACCAGAGGCGGGCAGTGTAGAGGTTGGCCCAAATATCACGGCGGAACTCAATGCCAAAGGGGAGCTGATTGGTATTGAGATCCTTGGCGCGAGTACGTTTATTCGAGATTCCGTGCTCGATAGTGTTCAGGCCAAAGTGCTTGATCTCGCGGAAGCCAAGATGGCCTGACAAAAACGTTCGAGATAATGGTAAACAAGGAGAAACAGATATGGGTGATAAGGGAAAAAAAGATAAAGGCAAAAGGGAACAACAGAAAAAGGCCGTGCTTAATCCAAAGGAAAAACGAAAATTGAAAAAAGAAAAGAAGAAATAAATGCTCAGTGCTATCCGGTGGACTTTAAAGAAAATGTGGGGCATGGGCCTGTTAGTGCTTGATGATGAAGGGAAATATTTGCTAAATCTCCGCGCTTTGGGTTAATTTTTTTGGGGAATATAAGGGACGAGCAAGAATCAAAACAAGGAGGATTGTTATGATATCCGACTGTAGTGAAAAAAGATATGAGCTCAGAACTGAAATAGATCAGCATGATAGCGTGGAACTTTCAATCCCTGATGCCGGCTTAATATATCGATTCAGAATATGGAATTTATCGTCAAGGGGCAT
>JAYEFW010000230.1:0-2779 GCA_034658795.1 Thermodesulfobacteriota bacterium | reverse complement strand
TATCCTCTTATGATAGGGGGGATGTCTTTTGGAGCTCTGTCGCCAAATATGTGGGAAGGGCTTCAACTGGGTGTATCCTATCTTAATGAAGAATTATCTATGCCTGTTCGTATCTGTACGGGCGAAGGCGGCTGCCCGCCGAGATTGCTTCGCTCAAGGTTTTTAAAGTATGTTATCCTTCAGATTGCAAGCGGTTATTTTGGCTGGGATGAAATTATTCATGATATTCCTGATATGAAGGAAGATCCTTGCGCCATAGAAATAAAATATGGCCAGGGAGCAAAGCCCGGTGATGGAGGGCTTCTTATGTGGTACAAAGTTAACAAGCTGATTGCAGCAATCCGTGGTGTGCCCACAGGAGTAAACCTTCCAAGCCCGCCCACACATCAGACGCAATACTCGATAGAAGAATCAGTTGCAAAGATGATACAGTCCATGTCAATGGCCTGGGGTTTCAGGATTCCTGTTTATCCTAAAATTTCCGCCACATCAACAGCTCTGGCGGTTTTGAACAACCTGACCAGAAATCCTTATGCTGCCGGCCTTGCCATTGACGGAGAAGACGGCGGAACCGGAGCTGCTTACAATGTCTCAATGAATCATATGGGGCATCCAATAGCGAGCAATATACGCGACGCTTATCTCAACCTTGTCAAAACAGGAATGCAGAATGAAATTCCGCTTATTGCCGGGGGCGGCATTGGAAAAAATGGCAACCTGGCGGCAAACGCTGCTGCACTCATCATGCTGGGCGCAAGCTGTGTACAAATCGGCAAATATATCATGCAGGCTGCTGCCGGATGTCTGGGGTCTGAAACAGACAGGTGCAACATCTGCAACATTGGATTGTGCCCGAAGGGAATCACTTCTCAAGACCCACGTCTATACAGGCGTCTCGATGTGGATGAGGTAGCACAGCGTGTAGTGGACGTCTTTCTGAGCTTTGACACAGAACTTAAAAAAATTCTCGCACCCTTAGGACGCTCAACATCCCTTCCAATAGGAATGTCTGATGCCATAGGAATAAGTGATTACAACGCTGCAAATCGTCTTGCTATAAAATATGTTGTTTAGAATTAAGGACTTTTTTTAAATTTCTGTAAAAATTCACCACGGAAGGACACGGAGTCTCACTGAAAATTATAAACAATAAGTAAGTTACTCTATGAAGATTTGAGCTATAAAATCACAGCTACAGCACGGGAGTTATGAAAAACTTGGTGCTGGTTATAATGTTGAGAAAAGTATTTTGATAATTCAGTGTAATTTAAGTGAAAATCCGTGGTGAACTATTGCGAATTTCTTAATTCAATTCGGAGAATTAAATGAACGACAATCAATATTACATAATTTCCGGTAAAATATATGGGGAACGCTTGGACTCACGTATCCTTGAAGAACAAATCCAGAAAGCTGTTGCTGATGGCCATAGATATCTGGAGATAAAAGCCTTTGGCCAGCATGGGATTGGCGGACGTCTGTGGAAAGCAGGTAATGAAAAAGTTCATATCAGGATAGAAGGGCATCCAGGGCAGCGTGTTGGATCACTGGGATTTCCAAATACATTAATTGAAATCATGGGACCTGCATCTGATGATGTTGGATGGCTTAATGCCGGAGCCCAAATAGTTGTTCAGGGGAATGCTTCAAACGGAATAGCAAACGGCATGGCTCAGGGTAAAATTTACATCGCCGGTAATATTGGCTCCCGCGGCATGACCATGACAAAACACAACCCTCGTTTTGATCCCCCTGAATTGTGGGTTCTTGGCTCTGCTGGTGATTATTTCGGTGAATTCATGGCCGGAGGAATTGCTGTTATTTGCGGATTTGAAGCACAGTCACCCGATAATATTCTGGGGTTTCGGCCATTTGTGGGTATGGTAGCCGGAAAGGCTTTTTTCCGCGGTTCACACAAGGGCTTCAGTCAGCCGGACGCTAAAATTGTGCCGATTACAGATGAAGACTGGGACTGGCTTACTAAAAATCTGAAAATCTTTCTTAAAAACATTGGCAGGCCGGAACTTTTTGAAACTCTCTCTGATAAAAATGAGTGGCAGCTTTTAACCGCACGTACCCCGCAGGAAAGAACCGGACGGCAGCTCCGCAGCATGGAATCTTTTCATGAAGAAATATGGGATAAAGAGCTTGGCAGAGGAGGTATATTTGGAGATCTTACGGACATGGACAGAAGCCACATACCTCTTATTACTACCGGCGAATTGAGACGTTTTGTTCCTGTATGGGAAAACAAAAAATATGCAGCTCCCTGTGAAGCCGCTTGTCCTGCAGGTATTCCTGTTCGTGATCGATGGCGGCTGATAAGGGATGGCCGTATTGACGAGGCTGTAGACATGGCCCTTGCATATACGCCCTTTCCTGCCTCTGTTTGCGGTTATCTATGCCCTAATCTATGCATGCAGTCATGCACCAGGCAATTAGCAGACATGGTTCCAATAGATGTAAAAAAACTCGGCAAGGCAAGCATAAATGCGAGACTTCCGGAACTACCGCCATTAAGTGGAAATAAAATCGCCGTAATTGGCGGCGGCACCGCAGGAATTTCTGTTGCATGGCAACTCAGGCAGTACGGGCATGAAGTAACTGTTTATGATATGTCAAAAACCCTGGGAGGAAAGATATCCTCAGTTATTCCGGACAGCCGGATTCCAGAAGAAGTAATCACAAAAGAACTGGAAAGGATTAAAAAAGTTATTCCACATATACATCTCCAGCAGCGTCTTGAACGGAAAGAAATCGAACAGCTCAGGGAGGATTT
>JAYEFW010000229.1:0-2786 GCA_034658795.1 Thermodesulfobacteriota bacterium | reverse complement strand
GCTGGCCCTGAACATCAACATCTGTGTTGCTCAGGTTTGAAATAGCTTGCTATTTCGAGGACTTTTGCGATTGAAGATTGGTTAAAGATATGGTGAAGTCAAGTGGAAAATAACGATATTGATGGCAAGGTTGACAATACTTGTCTACAATATTATATTTCTTTTGTATTGTAAAATTTATTACGGAAAGGATGATTATTATGGTGGAAGGTATTTTGGAAATTGATGACGGCATTTTTGATGCCGAGGTTCTGAAGTCCGACAAACCGGTGCTTATAGATTTCTGGGCTCCGTGGTGTGGACCATGCATGGCCATTTCCCCTTTGGTAGAACAGCTTGCCGGTGAATTTGGAGATAAAATCAAGTTTGTCAAATGCAATGTTGACGATAATCCAATCAGTCCCGGCAAATACGGAATAAGATCTATACCCACGCTTATGTTCTTCAAAGATGGTAATGTAGTAGAACAGGTGATAGGTATAGTTGCCAAATCAAAGCTGGAAGATGTTATAAACAAAATTTTATAGGAAACTTTGTAATGAAAAGTCTTGATTATGACCTTGTTATAATCGGCGGTGGTCCGGCCGGGCTCACCGCCGGTCTTTATGCTGCACGCGCCAGATTGAATGTAATCCTGATTGAAAAAATTGTGCCGGGAGGACAGGTCCTCATAACTGACTGGATAGAAAATTATCCAGGCTTTCCAGAAGGAATCAGCGGGCCCGACTTGATTCAGAAAATGACCGAGCAGGTTAAAAAATTTGATCTTAATATAGAATCAAATGAAGTAATTTCTCTTGATTTGTTGTCTGAGCCCGTCAAAAAAATCAAGTTAAGCGACAGGACTATCACAAGCCACACAATTATTATAGCTACAGGAGCTTCACCCAAAAAGCTCGGCATCCCAGGTGAAGATATTTTTTTTGGAAAAGGCTTATCTACATGCGCAACCTGTGACGCACCTTTTTTCAAAGACAAGATGGTTGCGGCAGTGGGGGGCGGAGATACCGCTGTTCAGGAAAGCATATTTCTGACCAAGTTTGTGAAAAAGGTTTATCTTATTCATAGAAGAAATCAATTAAGGGCAACCAAGATCCTGCAGGAACGAGCATTTGCCAATGATAAAATTGAATTTATCTGGGATTCTGTATTAACAAGTATTGATGGTTTAGCTAATGTAGAAAAGATTACAGTAAAAAATATTAAAACTGGGGAAACAAAAGAACTCTCCGTGGACGGCTGTTTTATATGGACAGGCATACTACCCAACACAAATTTTTTAAAAGATGAAGTAAAAGTAGATGATTACGGCTTTATAATCGTCGACTCGAATATGCAGTCATCAGTACCGGGTGTGTTTGCAGCAGGTGATGTAAGAAGTACCGGCCTGCGCCAGATTGTAACCGCTGCTGGAGATGCGGCAAGTGCTGTATTTTCGGCAGAACATTATATGGAGAATCGTATCCTATTCAAATTCCGTGGTAATGGGCAGTCTGTCAAAATATAACTATTTGTAAATAAAGACTTTGCGTAAATTCAAAATGGGTTTTATCCTGGTTTTTGAATAGGATACGAAGAATCTATAGGTCAGCCACAAAGACACCAAGATTGTAATTTATATCTCTTCTTTGCGACTTCGTCCCCGTTCCTTAGTGGCTATACTATTACGAAAATATTACTTTATAATAATGAAACGTATTTTAACAATTGCCATCATTTCATTACTTGTCTTTTCAAGTTGTGCTTGGCTTGAGCCAAAAGAAGAAAAGAGCATCCAGGAACTTGCAAGTAGTGGAATGAATGAGTTTAAAAAAGAGAATTATAAAACAGCAATAGAATATTTTGAAAAATTAAGGGACTGGTATCCTTTCAGCAAATATGCAATTCTTGCAGAGCTGAAAATCGCTGATTCATATTACAAATTACAGGAGTATGAAGAGGCTATATCTGCATATGATGAGTTTGTTAACCTTCATCCGCGTAACGAGGCAATAGCTTATGTTATCTATCAGATAGGACTTTGCTATTTTGAACAGATAGATACTGTTGATCGAGACCAGACCACAGCGCAAAAAGCACTGGATACTTTTAAAAAGCTGATTAAACAGTTCCCGGAAAACGCCTATGCAAACAGAGCAAGAGTTAAATTAAAAAAATGCTTGAAAAGTCTTGCAGGGCATGAATTCTACGTAGGATTCTTTTATTACAAAAGTAAGCACTATAAAGCAGCTTTGAGCCGTTTCGAGGCTGTCCTTACCAATTATCCCGATGTTGGAATCCATCATAAATCCCTTCAGTACCTTGCTTTGTGTAAAAAATATATTAAAGAATAAGAACCTTATGATAGCAATAAGCGCCTGTCTTTTAGGATACAAATGCAGATATGATGGAAAAAGCAAAAAAAACTCAGCCTTAATAAAGCTGCTGGGATCTGAAAAAAATCTTCCGATCTGTCCCGAAGAGCTTGGCGGACTTACTACTCCAAGAGCTCCCTCAATTCTCGTTGAAGGAGATGGTTTTGATGTTCTGGATGGAACAGCTAAAGTTATAAACAGTTTCGGTGATGATAATACTGAGGCATTTATTGAAGGAGCCTATGCAGCATTGGATATGATCAGGGAGCAAAAAATCAAGCGCTGCTTTCTTAAAGATAAAAGCCCCTCATGTGGAGTTGGCGAAAAATATTTAACCGGAGTAACGGCCGCACTTTTAATCCGAAAAGGATATATTGTTGAAGAGTTTAGTTAAAAAAATACTTTACACTCAATAAATTTTGTTGTAAAAAT
>JAYEFW010000228.1:0-2800 GCA_034658795.1 Thermodesulfobacteriota bacterium | reverse complement strand
AACTCGTATGGTTTTAATTTTTTTTTTGCGTTTTTTATTGCATCTATATCCTGATCTATGCCGATCAGAATCCCATCCGGAATAATTTTTTCCAAAATGGCGCTCGCATGACCTGAACCGCCAAGCGTACAATCCGCATAGATTTTCCCGGGCTTACAATTAAGGTAATGAACAACCTCGCTTAACATTACAGGAATGTGTTTGTATGACATAGAATTAGCCCGAATCTCTCATGAACAACTTATAAAATAATGTACAACTAATTGAATTATTGTAAATTATTAGTGGCTTTGATTTATGAACTATACAACACTTTATAGATGGTATTTATAATTAAATTATGAATTGTTCACCCTTCGGGCAAGCCGATTTCACCGCATCCGCTGTGTTGCAGGCCATTTGCAGTGAAGTGCCACAGCTTCATGGCCTGCGCCTTGCGCCTGCAGCAAACTCAGCTTGTGAGAAATATGGGTTAAAGCCCTAATTTTGCTATTTCGTTGCTGACAGCCTCCTTTTTCATATCTTCTTCCATCTGCACTACTTCCTGCTCGTAATTTTCCTTAGACCATATTTCAAAATGAACTATCTGCCCCACAAGTACGATTTCCTTTTCAAATTCCGCATACTGCCTTAAAACCGGTGGAATCAGAATCCGGCCCTGCTTGTCACAAATACAATCAGAGGCACCTCCTATAAATACTCTCCTGAAGCGGCGCATATACTCGCTTGTTTCAGACATTGCCAAAACTCTGGATTCTATCTTGCTCCATTGATCAAACGTATAGGCAAAAAGGGCTTTATCCAGCCTGGTAACTATCACTCCGTCACCACCTCCGGCTTTTATGACATCACGGAATCTGGCCGGAATTATTATACGTCCCTTTAAATCAATTGTATTAAAGGAGCTTCCTCTGAACATAAATCACCATCGGAGACCTTTGCAAAACGCCCCCTTTTGCCCAAATAGCGCTAAAGCTTCACTTCGTGCCAGCGTCAGGCTCAAATTTTAAGCCTCGAAATACTCAATGTATTCCTACATTTAAAATTTTTGCCTTCCTTGAACTTGAACAAAATTGAACATTTTTCAAAAGTCTCCATTGATATCCACTTTTCCCCACTTTTTTTTGTAAAACTATATTGTTAAACAAATGTCAAGAAATAAATATACCAAATTGATTTATTTTTATAATAATTCATAAATGTTAAATGCGTCAAGGTAAATTAATTTTATGTGGGGTTTTGTGGGGTTATTAATTGGCAAAGGCCAACTCGTATTTTTAAACAGCGGGCTTGCCGAAGGCCTTATGTTTACAGGCCTGGAAGGCGAAATTGCTCGAAGTCGTTCGTAAAGGATTTTTTACTCGACCTGCACCAATCTCTTTGCGCAAGAGGAATTTTCAGATACAAAAGGATTTGCATTCAAATAAACTAAAACCTATAGTCAAATCACAACCTACATTAGGAATGAGAAAGAAATTAAGCAACGATACAGAACCCTGAACAACTAAAAAAAATATAAATTTCTTCTTTCGCAAAAATAGTGGTCAAGGAGGATTATAGTGCAACTGGTAATAAACAGCGCCGGCACATATATTACACAAAAGGACGGTCTTTTCAGGCTTAAAAATAAAGACAAACGTTTTGATGTTTCACCCCTGAAGATAGAATCAATCGTTATCTCCAACCAGGCCATGATTACCACCCAGGCAATAACAACGGCCATGGAGAATAATATAGATATTGTTTTTCTGAATGGCTATGGCTACCCAATCGGTAGAATATGGTTTGCCAAAATGGGAAGCACGGCGCTTATCCGCAGAAAACAACTGGAAATTGCAGAAGATAAAAAAGGGCTTGAACTGGTCATCGATATGATCAGGCAAAAAATTGAAAACCAGAACGGGTTTCTAAAAAAACTGATGTATTCCAGGCCTGGCAGGGAAAAACTGTTTGAAAGTCCGATCAAGATCATTGAGAGCGCTCTTTCAGGCATATCCATGCATGACGGGACAATTGAAAATGCCAGAAACAGCATTATGGGGTTTGAAGGCACGGCAGGCAGAGCATATTTCCAGTGCCTGTCCAAAATAATGCCGGAAAAATATCTATTTAAAGGAAGGTCGCGGCAGCCGGCCAGAGATCCATTTAATGCTGTGCTCAATTACTGCTATGGAATCCTTTATTCCAGGATTGAAAAAGCCTGCATACTGGCCGGCCTTGATCCCTATGTCGGCTTTCTTCACACCGATAATTACAATAAAAAATCCATGGTATTTGATCTTATTGAGCCTTTTAGAATTTATGCGGAACAGACCGCTGCATATCTTTTTACAGGGAAAAAGATAAAAGATGAGTATTTTCATGCGACTGAAAATGCGGTTTCCTTAAATGACAAGGGAAAACCGGTTGTTGTTGATGCGATAAACAGCCATATGGAAGAAACTGTAAGATACAAAAAGAAGAATGTGAAAAGAAAATATATCCCGCAGCACGAAGCCCACAGACTTGCGAATATACTGCTTGCCGATGAAAGCGAAAAAAGGCCGGAATGGCTGGAGATTAAGGAGTTTTGAGGAAATGAGTGTTCTTGTCTGGATAATATACGATATTGTTGAAAACAAACCGAGAACAAAGATCGCCAAAGAATGTAAGAAATTCGGTCTTATCAGAGTTCAAAAAAGCGTTTTTTTAGGAAGGCTTGAATCAAACCGCTTTGATGAACTATCGGAAAAATGTCGTGACCTGATTGATGAAAAAACAGACAGCGTTTACCTGTTTCCTTTCTGTCAGGAGGATTTCA
>JAYEFW010000227.1:0-2801 GCA_034658795.1 Thermodesulfobacteriota bacterium | reverse complement strand
CCAGGCGACAGCTTGATTTCCCGATTGTTTTCAGTAAGAATCCTAAGCTTCTGTTTTTTGACTTCAAGAATGACGCCGCACATAATTTTCTGGTGGTCGATATATTCTACAATATTTCCTGTTTCCATAATAATAAGTCATACCTAAGTTGAGCAATTTTTGGGGAAGAAATGTGCTGATATCTTGATGCATAAGGGTTTGCGAAAACCGCAGGCATACCCGTGGATATGTTGAGGATTTTCGCGAATCCTTGATGCGCAAGAGATCAGTGCAGATCAAGCCAAAAATCGCTCAATTTAGGTCATAACAATCAGGCATGAGAAAGTCAATGTTCCGCCGGAGTTTAGGCAGGGCTACGTCATTTAAGCCGATAACCTGCTGACTTAACGAGAATTGTTTACTTATAGGATTTTCTATAAATTCGAAGCACGAAACACGAAATCCGAAACAAATACGAATGACCAAAATTAAAAATTCTAAACGTGCCGAGCCCCGCAGGTATTGGATAACTGCCTGAAATGTTTTGTTCATTTTATGTTCGAAATTAGATATTGTTTCGACCATTTTTATAAGATCAGGCGATATTCGAATTTCGGATTTTGAAGTCCCCGGAAACTCCTAATATTAAAGCTTTAGCACCGACTTTGACGTTTCCCTACTGAGTTTAGGTAAAATATAATCGTTTGTTTGACCGGCACACAATTCTGTTATAAAAGATTTTGTAACTACCAACCGTGAACCCAAGTAGTTAACATGAAATCAATAAGGTTAATAAAACCATATTTTTTTGAAAAACGATTTTTAATTTTTTTCGGTCTTGTATGTCTGATAGTTGTCGATTTCCTGCAACTGTTTATTCCCAGAATTATAAAATGGGCTGTTGATGACATCACAGCCTTCAGGGTCGATGCAATAAGACTTTCGTGCTATGCACTTTATATAGTTGCCATAGCCGTTTTGATTGCATTGTTCAGGTATGGATGGCGGCGTTGCCTTATAGGCACGTCGAGAAGAGTGGAAGAGGGGCTGAGAAACAGGCTTTTTGCTCATATTCAAACACTTTCCCCTTCTTTTTTCGATAAAGTCAAGACCGGTAATATTATGGCTCATGCAACAAATGATATCCAACATGTCCGAATGGCGACCGGCATGGGGATGGTAGCTCTTACAGATTCAATTGTGCTTGGTTCCGCTGCTATTGGTTTTATGGCATATATTAATGTCAAACTGACTTTATTTGCATTAATCCCTATGCCGATGATTATTTTTGGCACGCGCTTTTTCAGTAAAAAGATGCACCGTCTTTATCAGGAGGTACAGGGGACATTTTCTGATTTAACCGAGGTTACGAGAGAAAGATTTGCAGGAATCCGAATTATAAAAGCATATAACAGGGAAAAGAATGAGAGAATCAGACTGGAAAAAATTTCAAAGGATTATATAAACAGCAACCTGAGGCTTGTAAGAGTCTCAGGGTCTTTTTTCCCGATGATGCTCCTTTTTTCAAATATCAGCCTTGCAATAGTCCTTTATCTTGGGGGGCGACAAACCATAGGCCTGACGATTACTCCAGGAGATTTTGTGGCGTTCATAAGCTATCTCGGCCTTCTTACATGGCCGATGATGGCTATGGGTTGGGTAACCAACCTTCTACAGCGGGGAAGAGCATCCTTAGATAGAATAGATAAGATTTTGCAGAACAGGCCTGAGATTGATGACTGCTCCGGCGCAGAGCATCTTGAACTCGTACAGGGAAGTATTGTTTTTGAAAACGTCACATTTTCTTACGGGCATGATAAAGAGCCTGTACTTGCCGGAATTGATATAAATCTGGACAAGGGAAAGGTATTGGGTATTGTGGGAGCTCCCGGAAGCGGTAAAACAACCTTTGCAAACCTTATTCCAAGACTCTTTGATGTAACAGGCGGCAGGATAACATTAGACGAAAAAGATATCCGCAATGTCCTGCTCAAGGATCTCAGGGCACAGATTTCTTTTATGCCCCAGGAACCGTTTTTATTTGCAGGTACGATCAGGGAAAACATTTTATTTGGAAATAAAGAAGCAGATGAAAAGGAATTGGTTAAAGCTGTTAAGGAAGCATCTTTGTATAGTACAATAAAATCCTTTTCCGACGGTTTTGAAACAATAACAGGAGAAAAAGGAGTAATTCTTTCCGGAGGACAGAAACAACGCATAGCGCTTGCCCGTGCGCTTTTGCGAGACAGCCCCATTCTAATCCTTGATGACCCTGTAAGTCAGGTGGATATGGAAACCGGAAGCGCCATCATAAATACCATAAAGTCATTGGCGGGCATAAAGACAGTAATAATCGTTTCACACAGGCTTTCAGCGGTTCAATTCGCTGATCGAATAATCGTACTGAATAACGGTCGCATTATAGAATCAGGTACGCATGAGGAATTGATGAAAAATGACGGATACTACGCAAAAACATTTCGCCTGCAGGAAATAGAAGAGGAGCTTAATGCGTACTGATTTCGGATATTTTGAGGAAAAACAGCTTGGGAAGCCTTATGATATAAAAATGTTAAGAAGGCTTTACCCTTTTACCAGACCGTATAGATTGTTTTTCATATTATCAATATTTCTTGTCATTATTATTACCCTCCTTGATTTGTCCCTTCCGTATATTACCAAAATTGCAATAGATAGGTATATTGTTCCCAAGTTTGAATCAGATAATTTTAAGGATGTTCGTGGCAGAGAAGATAAAGTCAGATTTTTAGAGGCAGACATAACCGATCCTGAAATCAAAGCAATTGTAAACAAATATTCAG
>JAYEFW010000226.1:0-2817 GCA_034658795.1 Thermodesulfobacteriota bacterium | reverse complement strand
TAGAGTCACTTTGGCGTGAGTTTCAGCCATTTTCAAATTTTATTACCTGAAGCCGGAATGACGATAACGCTGAACTGTTACGTTTTGTTTTTTCCCAATTACAAATGTTCTATTTTGGTTACACTCATATCAAATGACCAAAACATTTCAGACAGTTATCCAATATCTGCGTAACTTCTCAATAAGTCCGGGCAATTAAAAAACTACTATGAAATCAACAAGTTGCAGGACGTAAAAATGAAGTTTTTTGTTTTGAAAATCACTTTGCACTATGTTGTCAAATAACGATATCCCGTGATATCAATAAGCTACTGATATCCACTATTTTTACTGAGTGACATTTGAGGCCCAATTTTCTGTATATAACCTATTGAAATCATTGACCGCCCTGACTTATTGAGAAGTTGCATATCTGCGGGGTTCAGCACGTTTAGAATTTTGGATTTTAGTCATTCGTGTTTGTTTCGGATTTATAGAAAATCCCATAAGTAAACAATTCTCGTTAAGTCAGCAGGTTATCAGCTTAAATGACGTAGCCCTGATCCTGTATATCCTGTCCAAAAATAAAAATTCTATAGTATTTAAAGTATCCCCCTCACACTTATGACCACCAGGGCCAGTATGGTAGTCAACCCAAGTCTGTTCAAATCCACCCGAAGCTCTCCTATCAGAACCTCATAACTGAAAAAAAAGACGATAAACTTGGCTGCCATTAGGCCCATATGGTAACTTTGAATCTGTTTATCCGGAAAATTCGGTACCACCAATGCAATAAAGAGGATCAGAAAGTCCATTGGGGTGCTTTTGAACCCGTTTCTTCTTCTCGTGAATTTGAGCGTCAAAATGACAAAAAGAAACAGGATGGCAAAAGAGAAGTTATAAGACACTACCAGCTTATCATTCATCCAGGCGACCATATCCGCCTCACCCCAGTATATTACAATGGGAATCAACAGGTATAAAATCAGTCTCAGCACGGCGCCCATCCATTCCTTCTTGATGCACAACGTTACAAGGAGCAAACCCAAAAGGGCCATTGAAAAAAATGAGAAATATATGGGCATGTTTGTAGGAAGAAAACAGGTGAAAAGCAGCAGCGAAGGGACACCTACCTCGACGAGCCTGGAAGAAACCATGATAAGGATGTTTTTCTCTTTAAGTATTCGTAGCCGTCCCTTGATAACCTTATCGACAAAATCATATCGCTTGAACTTCCAGCCTCTCTTTTTTGCAACAAAAAATCCGGAAAGGATACCAGTTGAAAAGATTATGTAAAAAATCAAAAGAAACCATTCCGGGTGGAACCTGAAAACAAAAGCAAAGGTAACCAAAAAGGCCTGAAAGATGTAAATAACAAGAACAGCCTCTGTGTGATAAAGGCCTAAGCGTATGAGTTTGTGGTGAAAATGATTCTTGTCCGCCACAAAAGGTGACCTCCCACCGACCACACGTTCAAACATGACGGTCAGTGTGTCCAGCACGGGAAAGCCCAGAAGAATTAATGGTAAAAGAGGGGTAAAGGAAGTATTTCCCTGGGTGAGAGCCAGGGAAAAGGTCACTGCCAGGAACCCGAGAAGCTGGCTCCCTGCATCGCCCATAAACAGGACCGCCGGATAAGTATTAAATCTGAGAAAACCCAAAATCGCCCCAACCACCGCAATCGACAACAAAGCAATAACGATATTCGCACTGCAATAGGCCAGGCATCCGATGCAGATGAAGCTGAGAAGGGATATGCCTCCGGCCAGACCATCAAGGCCGTCGGAAAAATTGATGGCATTGGTCACCCCCACAATGGCAATAAGCGTAAACGGTATAGCAAACCAGTCTGGCAGGAAAACATTATCCGGAAGAAGCATACCCAGACACTTGATCTTTACCCCCCCGTACAAAATAACAACCAAAGCAGCAGCACATTGACCGGAAAGTTTTATCTTCCATTCGAGGTTTATAACGTCATCAATCAGCCCGAAAAGGACTATAATTCCAGATCCAATCAGGACAGCACTTACAAATTCAGTCATGGGTACCCAGAAAAAAATCGGAGCAAGTACCCCCAATGCCATAGCGATTCCACCGCTCTTTGGCATGGGATAAGAGTGAACCTTCCTATCGTTCGGAATGTCCATAACGTTCACCTTGACCGCCAAACCCTTAAAAATAGGGATCAGGGCGATTGTGATAAACATGGATATTAAAAGAGTTGGAATAAAAATCATTTGTCAAACTTAGTTTGATAGATTGGTTGAGTTGGTGGCCCAAACTTCCAAGTCTCGAAAGTCGTTGTATTTTGATTCTCCCATTTAAAAATCGCTCTATTCGATACTTTGTTAAAAGTATAACTATGAGAAAGCAATAAGCATGCCAATGTTTATATAAAATGTCTATATTATTTTTTGCTCAAATATTTATATGAATATCGAGAAGTTATATGGAAAAGGGGAAATGTTGAAAATAAATTTGGAGGGGATTGTTGAATATAGACAATATTATTGTGTAAAATACGTAACAATTATATAATTAAGTTCACAATATTAGTTCAGCAACTAACTTGCCAAACTGTTTTATCGAGCCAAAAAACTGACCGGTTTTAAAAGAAGTGCATATCAAGGGAAGATAACATTAGAGCGGGAAATGGGATGGGGAAAATTGGAAGAACATTGGAATGGAGAACTACTTGATTCTGTTAATAAAGCAATCAACTGGGCTGGCACGATGACAATTAATCCTTTGATTGGGTAATTTATTTTCAGGGAAATCCCTTATATGCTTACAGCCCAGCGTAGATATTTCTGTCTAAAAATGGAAATTGAATTC
>JAYEFW010000225.1:0-2820 GCA_034658795.1 Thermodesulfobacteriota bacterium | reverse complement strand
CCTTTGGAGTCATCACCAATGCAGTGGAGGCCGTGCTCCAGCCGTTTAAATACGTGGGCCAATACGGCGTTATGACCGAGGCCAACGGGTTACAGTACATGCGAGCGAGATATTATGATCCGCAGGTGGGCAGGTTTATCTCTGAAGATCCGATTGGGTTTGCTGGTGGGGACTTAAACCTGTACCAATACGCGCATGCAAATCCCATCATGTTTATGGATCCGTGGGGGTTGTGTGGCAACAACACTTTTGGGGGTACTGTTAAGACAATTAGCAGTGGCATTGGGCAAGCGGTTGGAGCTGCATGGAATGATGTTGCTTATAATGAAGAATTGCATAGGGGAGTTGAGTTTGGAGTTAAAGCTGCTGGGGTGGCAACAGTGGAGGTCGCTAAAATAGTCACCATGGATACATTGAAGGCTTATTTTATGCCCAGAATTCCACTTACTCAAGCAGGAGGATATGCTTTCGGCGAGAGTGTTAATGTAATTCAAGTTACCTTAAGCCTGGAAAGCTATGGAAATATGGCAAAAGACATTTCAAACCGTATTCAAACGATTGGGGATGACGTATTCGCGCCTTGAGGCCATAGTAGCAGGTGGGAATTTTGAGTTAGCGTTGAGGTCGGTGCGAGGTAGGAATAGAAAATATGTTGTTACTTTTTGACCAGATCAGAGCTATTATGCTATCAGTTCTTTTGTATGTATTTATATGCTTTATGTCGTTCGACATTCTTCTATTATATATAATAAGTATCCGTAAGCCGTTATTGGACAACAAGTACTTTGATTTCCATAGGCGGCATGGCTTCTCAAAAATTACTATATTGAAAGTGATTCTTGCATTCGTTCTTTCATATCTTCTTATAGATCCACCGCCTAACGCTCTGTACGCAATAGTACCAATTACGTTTCATTGCTTCCTTGTTATGAAATTGCTAATTGATTTCATAAGAAAAGACGCGGGTGCAACGTCGATTAAATTACAACAATAGCCAGGTAGGTTGGGTTGAGGGACGAAACCCAACAAATCGGCTAAATAACTTGCGACCAGAGCGGAGTTCAGGGACATCCGCAAATAAATACCTATCATAAACACAAGGCAGCAGCGTGTTCAGCGTTACTGCCTTTTCTTTTTTTAATTGCTATAAAAATGACAGCCGCTTACCTTTGCTGTGAGTTCCTGCCTGGCGTGATAAATTCGGTGTACATAATACAAATTTATAGGACGGCATTTTTACCACCGAGCCTGCGGCTGTACAAAAGACAAAAATTCTGTCCGATAAAATTCCTTATGTATAAATGCACTTTATCATGACAGGCAGGAACGGTTAAAACAGACAAGCGGCTTCCTTCATTTTAAATATCATTCGGCATCAACTGTGCCCCATGAATGACCGCCACCACATCAATTTGATCCGGCTTTATGCGGTAAATGATCCGGTATGGCTTTTCTATCAGTTCCCGGATATCTTCGGCATCATATTCCGGCACCTTACGCCCTGAATATGGCTGATCGGCGATTTGTTCGGAACGTCGGGTGATTTTGTCCACCGTCCGTTTGGCGTAGGTGGGAGAATTGAGGCCGATGTATTTGTAAATGTTGGCAAGATGACCAATAGCGTTTATAGCCCAGTGTACTTTCATTCGGTCAGCCCAAATTTTTTGCGTACTTCCTTAACATCAACTGTTCTGCCTTTATCGCTGTCTTTAATCCCTGCTTCAATTGTCTGACGTACATAGATTTGGTACATCAAATCATCCCATGTAGCTTTGTCAGGCAATTTTTCTAAAAGACGGTGTGCTTCCTGTTTTATGTTTTCGGTTTGCATGTGCTTATCTCCTTATTGTGCCTTTTCTTTTCCAACAACAAGTTCCTTCATTCGCTGCTTGGTAAGCATTGTGTCAATCATGTGAATCAAAGCATTGCGGTCATCTTCATCCAATGAATCAACAAGGCGCATCCGTTCAGCCATGCTTTTATCACGGATATGTACTTCCGGTTCGCCCTCACTGTTTTTTACCAATTGATCAAGTGTTCGTTCAAGGGCGTCTGCGACCCGTGTTAGAGCAGCAATAGAGGGGTTTAACTTGCCGGTTTCAACACGGTTGATATAGCTGGTATCAGAGTCAACATTTTCTGCCAACACGCGCTGAGACCACCCCTTTGCTTTTCTTGCTTTCCGTATATTGTCCCCAAGTGTCATATGAACCCCCTGATATTTCAATTAAAATAGTATTATACACCTCCTAATATAGGATTATTAGCTTTGAAAAAGCAACTTTTTTGTTTTATCTGCGTTTTAATGTCTTGACAAATATTGCCATATAATCTAAACGAATATGATTATTTGCCTATAATTAAAATTGGCATATTATCCATATTTTTTTAGAGGATTGATCAATCATTTTTTTTTAAAGGAGGTGATTTTATTGGCTGCATCCAGCCTTGAAACCACAGATATATTCAGAGGGGCATTCTTTTTATGCATGGGCGGTGATCTGGCAGACATCCGGTTCAGACAAAACGGCAGACAGATCGCAAGTTTTCTGTTTACCGGCCCAGACCTTGCCGGACATGACAAAGCTTACAGAAACGGCCATGCATTGGTAAATCCGGTCCAGTTCAGAGAATCCTTGAACCACCTGCGGGATATCCTGTTTAAAAACTTAAGACAAAATCAAAACGGAGATATGAGATATGATAGAACAAGAAAGAATAGAGCAGATCAAAACCACTGTAAATATTAAAGCCCTTGTAGAATCCAGGGGCATCCCGCTAAAGAAAAACGGCAAGACCTGGTTTGGCCTTTGCCCGTTC
>JAYEFW010000224.1:0-2824 GCA_034658795.1 Thermodesulfobacteriota bacterium | reverse complement strand
CTCTGCTTGTATCCGGTTTTTCAATGCCCCTGAACAGCAGAAATTCCTCAAAGCTGAGGGAGTAAACCGGTATCTCAATGTACCGCCCGGATATCAGGGTGGCGATTTCGGATGACAGCATGTGGGCATTGGATCCGGTTATGAAAATGTCGATATCAGCATCAGAAAAAAAAGAGGTGATCGCTTTTTCCCATTTTTCAATTTCCTGGATTTCATCAACAAAAAGGTATTTCAGACCCTTTACGTCCGCAAAGCACTTTTTGACGTAAGCATGCAAGTCCTTATAATTCCGGATAAAATCATAATCCAGGGACTCTTTATTGATATAGACGATTTGCTGCGCTTTTACATTTTCCGCTCGCAGTCTTTCAATGACCAGTTTCAGGAGACAACTCTTACCCACACGCCGCATTCCTGTTATAACCTTGATAACCGGCGTGTTTATTAATGGAGTAATACGGTCTACATATAAGTTTCTTTCATGCATGATATTTTTTGATGTTTTTATAAAAGATTTCAGTATGCAGAAAGTTTATCAAGCGGCGCAGCTAAAATCAAGCTACAAAATACAAGTTTTTTATAGGTGACATTCGTTATAACTTTCCGAGGTATATATTTTGTCCCGATCCTCTTAATGAGTGCTTATATAATGTCGAACAGCGTTAAAAGTGCCGCTGCCGATCCCTTCCACTTTTTTTATATCTTCAATGGATTCAAACAGGCCATGCATATTTCTATATTCCACGATCTTTACAGCAATTACCGGCCCAATATTTGGAAGAATTACAAGTTCGGTGAGCCCTGTCCTGTTGATGTCAACAGTTCCCTGCAATCCCTTTTTCATGATCTTTCTTATGAACTTGTCGTAGTGATTCTCCAGATGCTTTTTTGCAGCATTACTGTTTTTTAGATCAAGCCACGTTTCCCTCTCCAGGGTTCCAAGCACGTATATCAATTGCTCTTCATCGAGATTACCGTTCAGATCGTGATGGGGACAGTGGCGCAACCTTTTTTCCGCCTCGCCTGATTCAACAATTGCAAAAGAAGAATCCGGAAGAAGGCGTATTGTCAGGTCAGGCCATCCCTGGCAGATGCCTGAGCCATTACCACATAGGAACAAAGCAACTACACCAAAGAAAATTACACAAAAAGTTGAAAACTTCTTTCTCTGTTTCATTTAGATCCTCCTTATGTTAGATTAAAAAAATAGTAAAAGTTCACCACGGAACGACGCGGAGTTTCACTGAAAATTATAAACAATGGATAACGTTGCTATAAGAATATTAAATTTGAACGTAGATTCCGAGCCGATCTCTTGGCAGAAAACAAGGCCATAAAAAAAGATAACAAATCAGAACGAAGCCCAATTGATCAATTATTTCAAAATAATTCGTTTGAGAGTAAGTCTATTGATAATTCAGTGTAATTCCGTGAAAATCCGTGGTGAACTATTACAAAAAATATAATACTGATGGGTTGGTGTCAAGTTTAAGTGGAGCGAAAAGACTTTCGCTTTAGTTGTATTCTGTCTTGAACACCCGTCCGACAAAGGGGAGCGGAATAACCGGTGTTTGTTAATTTTATATATTTTATAATAGTTCTTTTAATATATGCCACATACCTGCCTCCTGATGAGCCGAACCTTGCCCCACTTGAAACCTCCATTCTCTTTCTTGGCTTGATTATCGTCTTTGCATATTTTACCAGGATGCTGTTTCATAAACTTGAAAAACGAATTCCAAAAGACAATATTTTACGCGTTGACCATAAGATAAATGCAATAATAACTCAGCAGTCTGTTATAGCAATAGTACTTTTTGCCGTAGATATTTATGGACTGAGCCTTACTTGTTTTTTAAAAAACATACCTTTATTTACCGTTATTCCCACTTTACAGGCATTAGTTTTTATTGGTCTTTTTGTATTATATCTTGCTATTATCTGGAGTTATGCCTACGGGCCATATAAAAGGCTTTACATAACAGACCTGTCAAGGCGTTCTTATGTTTTGTCTAATATTTCATTTTCTATTCCTGTTCTTTTTCCATGGTTTCTGCTGTCAGGAATTGCCGACATTATAAATGCACTTCCATTTGAACTGCCGAAACGTTTTCTTTCCACTCCGGAAGGACAGGTAATCTATTTTCTTTTCTTCCTCTCCACAGTTGTAATAATCGGCCCTGCAATGATTCAGAAGTTCTGGAGGTGCAAACCACTTGAATCCGGTTATGTGAGAAGCAGAATCGAAAAACTTTGTAAAAGGGCTGGATTAGAATACTCCAACATTCTTTACTGGCCCATATTCGGCGGCAGAATGATTACAGCAGGTATCATGGGCCTGATTAAAAAATTCCGATATATTCTTATTACAGAAGCGCTGATTCGCCACCTTGAACCAGAAGAAATAGATGCTGTAATTGCGCATGAAATAGGACATGTCAAAAGAAAACATCTGCACTTTTATCTGGTATTTTTTATTGGCTATATTTTTCTTTCTTATACCTTTTTTGATCTTCTTATATATTTCATTATCTATACTGATCCTGTGTACAGATTAATAAGCAGTTCGGGTATTAACCACGATACAATAATCTCGGCCGTTTTCAGTCTGATTATAATTATTATATTTTTTATCTACTTCCGCTATATCTTCGGATATTTCATGCGAAACTTTGAACGTCAGGCAGACACATATGTATATGCTCTCTTCCCCAGCGCAAAACCGCTTATATATACATTTAAAAAAATAGCAACAACGACAGGGCAGCCGCCGGACAGACCGAACTGGCATCATTTCAGCATTAAAGAACGAATTGAATATCTC
>JAYEFW010000223.1:1400-2832 GCA_034658795.1 Thermodesulfobacteriota bacterium | reverse complement strand
CTGCTTCTTTAAAGCCCTGCTTTCTTATAATGCAACTGTCACACTCACCGCACGCCAGGCCATCTGAAGAAGGATCATAGCAGCTATGCGTCAGAGAAAAATCAACACCAAGGTCAACTCCTTTTTTAATAATTTCCGCCTTGGTCATATGGATAAGCGGAGTCCTGATTTTTAGTTTTGTTTTGCCTTCTACGGCCGCCTTTGTTGCAAGATTTGCCATTTGCTCAAAAGCTTCTATATATTCAGGCCTGCAGTCAGGATAGCCGCTGTAGTCAATCGCATTAACTCCGATAAATATGTCGGATGACTGAAGAACCTCTGCCCAGGCAAGTGCATAAGAAAGAAAGATTGTATTTCTTGCCGGAACATATGTTACCGGTATTTCATCCGCCATACTCTGCATCATCCTATGTTTTGGCACATTTAGATTATTATCTGTAAGTGCTGAACCGCCAATTTTTCTTAGATCTATATCTATTATAAGATGTTTTTTTACACCCATGACATCTGCCACTTTCCTGGCTGCTTCTATCTCAACGGAGTGACGTTGTTTATAAAAAAAACTTAAACTGTATATTTCAAAGCCCTCTTGTTTTGCAATAGCCATAACTGTTGTAGAATCAATTCCCCCGCTTGAAAGTACAACTGCTTTTTTTTTCGAAACCATAATATATAACCTCAGCCAAATAGTTAAAGCTATAATTTAAGTAATTAAATTTAACCTACTAAAATAGCATAGTATTTGAGATTTTTCCACCGCAAAGAGAACGAAGAACCCAAAAAAATTATACCCCCTTCTCTTTCTCCGGCCATATAATCTTGTGCAACTGAATTTGAAGTCTTACCCTAAGGCCGTCTTCAAGTATCCACTCTGCAAGTTGTGATGGATGCATTTGCTCAATCAGAGGAGAAAAAAGTACATTTCTCATGGGAAATCCGGAAGATAATAATTTTGTCGTTTCTTTAGCAAATTCATAATCTTTGCGGCTTCCCAGTACAAATTTTATCTGGTCGTTCTGATTAAGTCTTTTAAGATTTTCCAAATCATTTTTATCATTCTCGCCGCTTGAAGGACATTTTATATCAACTATTTTTATACAACGGCTATTGACCATGCTTATATCAATACTACCGTTTGTTTCTAATAAAACTTCATATTTTTTTTCCAGAAGCCTGTCAATCAATAGAGGCGTGTCGCCCTGAAGCAGAGGCTCTCCCCCAGTGATTTCAATAAGCGGGCATTTATAATTATCAACTCTGGACAGGATTTCTTCGATTCTCAATTCAACCCCTTCATAATAAGCATAGGCGGTGTCACAGTATGAGCATCTTAAATTGCAGCCTGTAAGTCTGACAAAAATGCAGGGGACTCCGCTATATATTGATTCGCCCTGAATGCTGTAGAATATTTCGTTTACTATAAGAGACATGG
>JAYEFW010000223.1:0-1300 GCA_034658795.1 Thermodesulfobacteriota bacterium | reverse complement strand
GTTCAAGGTTAAAGAGTGATGAAAAAAATATGCCTGATGAAAAATACCATCCAGGAGTATGCATGGGGATCCCATACCGCTATTGCTGATCTTCTGGGCAATCAGTCTCCTTCAACAAAACCCCAGGCGGAACTGTGGATGGGTGCGCACCCAAAGTCACCTTCTTTAGTTCAATATGGCGGCAAGTGGCTATCTTTACTTGAATTGATAAAACAATCCCCTGCAGATATTCTCGGAAAAGAAATAGCTGCAAAATTTGACAACAAACTTCCATATCTCTTCAAAGTCCTTGCTGCATCAAAACCTCTTTCCATACAAGCTCATCCAGACATTAAACAGGCAGAACAAGGCTTTGAAAGAGAAAACAGGCTGAAAATATCGTTAGATTCTCCAAACAGAAACTATAAAGATGAAAACCACAAGCCCGAGTGTATTTGTGCTTTGACTCCTTTTGTGGCTCTATGTGGTTTTCGCAAAATTTCAGAAATTATTTCTCTTATGGAGAAAATCTGCCTGAAAGTTTTGTACAAAGAACTTAATAATCTTAAAAGACAACCAAATTCAGAAGGCCTGAAAAGTTTTTTTCGCTCTATTTTAACAATAAACGGCCGGATAAAAAAACAAATCGTAGAACATGCAATTACAAATGCACAAAAACTATCCGAAGATAATCCCGGCTTTAAATGGATGATAAATCTTTACAAAGAGTATCCTGATGATATGGGAATTTTTGCACCGATTCTTTTGAACTTAATTTCTCTTAAACCAGGCCAGGCGCTTTTTCTCCATTCTGGAGAGCTTCACGCATATCTCGATGGCCTTGGGATAGAATTGATGGCAAATTCAGACAACGTACTTAGGGGCGGGCTGACAAAAAAACACATTGATGTTCCGGAACTTTTAAACGTACTTAACTTTGAAGAAACGGATGTTAATATTCTTTTATCGCAAAAGAATAAAAATTGTGAAGAAGTTTACCACAGTATGGCTGAAGAATTTGTTCTGTCTGTAATTTCTGATAAAAAAAACATATCATATACAAGCCCTGAAAAAAGAAGTGTTGAAATAATTCTTTGTACTGACGGAAAGGCTTCCATTACAGATATCAGTTTAAATGAAAATATACTTCTGAAAAAGGGGACATCGGTTATTATCCCCTCTTCGGTTAACAAGTATAGAATCGAAGGTAAAGCCACACTTTACAAAGCCTCAGTACCTGTTTAAATTAAAAAAACTCTTGACATACAAATTTTGATAATATAAATACGAGCGGTCAAAGTGAAAAAGCAATTATAATTTA
>JAYEFW010000222.1:0-2837 GCA_034658795.1 Thermodesulfobacteriota bacterium | reverse complement strand
CAGGAGTTACAGGTTCAATGTAGGTTCGATCCGCCATTTCAGGATCGGTCATAATTGTTGCCGGATTGCTGTTGATGAGAACTACTTCAAATCCTTCTTCACGCAGAGCCTTGCATGCCTGGGCGCCTGAGTAGTCAAACTCGCATGCCTGACTGATTATAATAGGGCCGGCGCCAATTATCAGGATTTTGTTTATGTCTGTACGTTTCGGCATTATTTCATCAAAGAAATTTTTTTAAATGATCACTCGTTCCGTGGCTCTGCCTCATATAAAAACAGCCGATAGTGTAATGAGGCAGAGCCTCAAAGAATGCATTTCCAGGCAGAGCCTGGGAACGAGTGGAATTTCTATTTTAATCTCTCCCTAATTTCTACTTTCCAATTTCAAGCCGTGAACGGCTACATCATTTTTTTAAATTCATCAAAAAGATACCTTGAATCGTGGGGCCCGGGAGATGCTTCGGGATGGTATTGTACGGCAAAAATCGGCAGTTCACGATGCCTGAATCCTTCAAGTGTGTTATCGTTCAAGTTTTTGTGAGTTATTTTAATATTTTTTTCATTCAGGCTGTCTATATCTACAGCAAACCCATGATTTTGAGATGTTATTTCAATCCTCCCTGTTAAAAGATTTTTAACAGGCTGGTTTGAGCCTCGATGTCCGAATTTTAACTTGAATGTTTTTCCTCCCAATGCCAGCGCAAGTAACTGATGCCCAAGACAGATACCGAATGTCGGGCAATATGACAGAAGACTTCTGATGGTATCTATTGCGTATGAGACAGGTTCCGGATCACCAGGACCGTTTGAAAGAAAGAGCCCGTCCGGTTCAATAAGTTTTATAGTTTCAGCGCTTGTTGTGGCCGGAACAATTAGAATTTCAAAACCAGCATATTCAAGACATCGTAAAATATTGTATTTTATCCCGAAGTCAAAGACGACAACAGAATGTTTGCTTCCGCTGTATTTCCATATATTTTTGCTTAAAGGGACATCTTTTCCGATATAAACAGGCTTTTCTTGTGTCCAGAAATAAGGAACTTTTGTTGTTACTTCTTTTACAAGGTCTTGTCCTGACATGCTTGAAATTCCCCGTGCACGTTTTACACAGGAGGCAGGGTCCGGATCATGGGTGGTTATGAATGCACGCATGGCACCGGTTTTTCGGATATGCCTTGTAAGAGCGCGTGTATCAAACTGCTCAATGCCCAGTATCCCCTGGGCTTTCAGATAATCTGCAAGAGTGGAAGTTGATCTGAAGTTGCTCGGGAAATCTTGATATTCTTTAATTAGAAAAGCGGAAACCTGTATCCTGTCAGACTCAATATCTTCGGCGTTGATACCATAATTGCCGATAAGAGGATATGACATGGTAACCATCTGTCCCCTGTATGAAGGATCGGTCAATACTTCCTGATATCCTGTCATGCTTGTATTGAATACGATTTCTCCCCAAGCTTCTCCTGGGCCTGTAAAGCTGCGGCAGTCAAATGTGCGTCCGTCTTCTAGAGCTAGTATGGCTTTCATAATCAATATTAACTGAGTTAAGTGCCTAAAATGCCTAAAGTGAACTAAAGTGCCTAAAGTTGTGGTACGCCTTCGGCGTGCTGATTGATAATTAAAGCCACAAGGATTTGCAATCACTTTCTTGCCAGTGCGTTGAAGGCAGAGAGGAACCTACCTACCTGCCGGCAGGCAGGCAGGTATAAAATGGCAGGATTCCTTAACTTTAGGCATTTTAGGCACTTTAGCTCACTTTAGGCACTCTTAAATAATTACTGTAATGGTAAAACCTTTTTATGGTACCACTACCAGAGGTAATGGTTTAGCTGGTTACTCAACAGGTTTGTTTTCTATAATATTCCAGATTCCGCAAGGACAGGCTTCTGCGCAGAATCCGCAGCCAATGCACCTTGTTTCATCTACGATCATTTCAAAATCGTTGTTTTTTATTTCCTTCCGGCTGATAGCTGCCTGGGGGCATACTTCAACACATATCCCGCAGTCCCGGCAGGTTCCGCAGGATGAACATTGTGAGCCGCATTGCTCAATGTCATCAAAGCCGGTTATTCTCGGATCAAAATATTCCAGAGTAATCCGCTCACGATGAATCATCTCGCGGGTATCGTCAAGTGATTTTTTGCCTTTCAGGATGTTTATTATTGCTTTCCCTGCTTTTCGGCCGGACCCGATAGAATCTGTTAAGAGTCCCGGTTTTACTGCATCACCGATTGCAAAAATTTTGGGATCAGTGGTTTGATAGTAGTCATTAACCACAATGAACCCGCGTTTTGTGGCTACGTTTTCCGGAAGAAATTCCAGATCCGGGGTGTCCCCGATAGATATAATTACAGTGTCCGCAGGTATGACCTCTCCTGTCGTAAGCTTAACACCCTTTTTTGTAATTTCCTTTGTAAAGCACGGCCATCTGAATTTTGCGTCGATAGCTTCTGCATCTTCTCTCTCTTTGCCAAACGAGGCCGGTGCCTGAACATCTATGAGTGTAATATCTTTAGCTCCAAATCTGTATGCCTCGGTTGCTACATCGCATCCTACATTTCCGGCACCAATAATAACTACTTTTTCTCCGGGTTTTGCCTTACCTGTTTTTGCCTGTATCAGAAAATCAAGAGCAGTTATCATTAGCTCTTTGCCTGGGATAGGAATTACTCTTGGCTTTTGTGCACCTATAGCAATAACTATAAAATCAAAATCCTCCCTGAGCTGTTCGATTTCTTTCCGTTCAAGACGCTGCTGGAGATGTATATGTGGAATAACTTTTTTAATCCTTTCCAGTTCTTTTGTGATTACTTCTTCTGGAATCCGGCTGTCCGGAA
>JAYEFW010000221.1:0-2837 GCA_034658795.1 Thermodesulfobacteriota bacterium | reverse complement strand
GATAAACCTTCGCGGCAAGGTCATTCCTGTGATTGATTTAAGACTGAAATTCGAAATGGAAAAAAGCGACTATACCGAACGTACCTGCATAATCGTGGTCGATCTCAAGAGCCAGGCAGCGAACATCCTGATCGGCGTAGTGGTCGATTCGGTCTCAGAAGTCTTAAACATCAAAGCAGACGAGATTGAAGATACGCCGACATTCGGGACTAAGCTGGATACAGCCTATATTCTCGGCATGGCCAAGATGGAAGGAGGAGTCAAGATACTCCTTGATATTGATCAGGTGCTGAGTGAAGAGGAGCTAGCCGTTCTGGAGAACGCGGCATAGATGGATGGTTCGTTGATTGAAAATTCGGGTGGCATGGACAAACTTGTTTGTCCGTGTCTTTGGATAATTGGTTAACCAATGACTAATAACCAAAAAATGGAGGGATTATAAATGTTTAAGAATATGAAAGTAGGCTCAAAGATAATCGGCGGCTTTAGCATAGTGCTGGTCTTGCTAGTTGTGGTGGCCTATGTTGGTTACAACGGACTTTCTAATGTTACGGACAGGGTGGATAAGGCCGATGATGTGAACCGGTTGATCAAATCTATCCTGGCAACGCGACAGCAGGAAAAGAATTTCATAATCCGTGGAGACAAAAAATATGTTGATACGGTTGCTGTGGATGTAGAGGCCTTAAAAAAACAGGCCAACGAGACCAGGGCCAAATTTAAGGACCCGGTTAACATAAGTCAAATGGACGAAGTTATATCATCAACCGGCGGGTATGAAAAGGCATTTGATGACTATGTGAAATTTACAGGGCAACAGAAAGTTGCCGATGACAAGATGGTCAAAGCGGCCAGAGAGGTTAACGAAGTTGCCAATGCCATAAGGCAGGAGCAAAAGGCCCAGTTTGAAGAATTGACGAAGGCAGGAGCTGCCGCAGCCGAGCTTGAAGACAAACTGCTTAAGGCTGATGATGCCAACCGCATCATCAAGTGGGTCTTGGAGTCCCGGCAGCAGGAAAAGAATTTTATTATGCGCGGTGACCACAAGTATGCCGAACATGTTGACAAGCTTGCGGAAAATATCGTCAATCTGGCCAGAGACATGAAGTCACGATTCAACCAGGCCAGGAACCAGCAGCAGACCGATAAGATCATTATAGCGATTCAGGCATATAAGGCCGCCTTTGACGACTATGTGATATTAAAGGATAAACAGGTAGAAGCGGACGCTGAGATGGTGGCCTCGGCCAGAGCCGCACAGGAGATCTGCGATAATGCAAGGGCCGATCAAAAGGCCAAGATGGATGGCCAGATATCCATGGCCAACAGTATCATGCTGATCAGCTCTATTGTGGCAATGATACTTGGATCTCTGCTTGCCTTTTTTATCACCCGCGGCATTACCAAACCCCTTAACAGAGCTATCAAAGATCTGTCCGAAGGCGCCGGCCAGGTAGCCTCAGCCTCGGGCCAGGTCTCAGAAGCAAGCCAGTCTCTTGCCGAAGGTTCATCAGAGCAGGCAGCCTCAATCGAAGAGACATCATCATCCCTCGAAGAGATGTCCTCCATGACCAAACAGAATGCAGACAATGCCGGTCAGGCTGATAATCTTATGAAAGAGGCCAACCATGTGGTCGGAGATGCCAACTCTTCCATGACCGAGCTTACCACGTCCATGCAAGAAATTTCAAATGCAAGCGATGAAACCCAGAAGGTTGTCAAGACAATCGATGAGATAGCGTTCCAGACCAATCTATTAGCCTTAAATGCGGCAGTAGAAGCAGCCCGTGCAGGTGAGGCAGGAGCAGGTTTTGCAGTAGTAGCGGAAGAGGTCAGAAATCTGGCGCTCCGCTCTGCTGAAGCAGCCAAAAACACTGCTGAGCTGATAGATGGAACAGTAAAAAAGATCAAAGGCGGATCAGAGATAGTAGAGCGAACCAATGATGCATTTGCAAAGGTTGCGGAAAGCTCATCCAAAGTAGGAGAACTGGTTTCCGAGATAGCAGCAGCATCTAATGAACAGGCCCAGGGTATTGAGCAGACAAACACAGCCGTGGCCGAGATGGACAAGGTAACCCAGCAGAACGCAGCCAATGCTGAAGAATCCGCATCCGCCTCTGAAGAGCTGAGCGCACAGGCAGAGCAGATGATGGGGGTTGTAGGAGAACTGTCAGCCTTAGTCGGCGGAAATAGTAATAGTGAAGAGACTGTAAGCAGGCAGCAAACATTTGGCAAAAAGCACAGGATAGAACCCAAAAGAGCTCTTTCGGCTTCTTTGGGAAAGGCAAAAGTTCCGGCAGTTCATAAAACAAAACCGGCGGAGATCAGTCATGGAGCGGAAGTAAAACCTAATCAGGTAATTCCTTTAGATGAGGGGGATTTTAAGGGGTTTTAAGTAGTGCCTGAACGAAAACCCCTGGTTCCGAGCAGTCATTGCGAGGAGTAAGGAATGAACGACGAAGTAATCCACTTGTTTAAGGGAGATTGCTTCGGTCTTACCTCCCTCGCAATGACAAAAAAACAACAAAGGAGAAAGCCTGGCATGAAGAAATGGTATAATATTGTATTGTTGTGTGTAGTTTTTCTGTTCAGCAACATTGTAAGCAGCTCCGCCGAGATATCATCGGAAGAATTGCTTCAGATTCTGATTTTTTACCATTCTATCCCCAGCATAAGACAGTTCAGTCCACTGCCGATACCCAGAAATCCAACAAGATCGTTTTTTATCAGAAACTCGCGTTCCGATGCTATTGCAGCAGTTATTGGAAGTGATACTGTTCCGATATTTCCAAGATGCCGGAAGGTGGTAAAATCTTTTTCTTCCGGAATACCTATGG
>JAYEFW010000220.1:0-2840 GCA_034658795.1 Thermodesulfobacteriota bacterium | reverse complement strand
CCCGCATTTTCTCTCACCGCTTCCAGCATGGAACGTAGTCTGATCCTGACCGCGCCCAGATTTGATATTTCGTCCATCTTGATCGACGTGTAAATCTTTCCATACCTCTTGAGAATATCTCTTACTTCATCTGCCGATACAGCATCAAGGCCACAGCCGAAAGAAATAAGGTGAACCAGTTCGGCCCGATGATTTTTGCCGACCCAGCCGGCCGCAGCATAAAGTCTGTTGGCATAGGTCCACTGAGTAAGAACATTGACATCGGCGAGGGACTGATCTTTATCTGCCGGAACAGCATCTTCGCTTATAACATCGACCCCCATAGAGGTTAAGATGTCCGGAATGCCGTGATTGATAAGCGGGTCTATATGATAAGGCCGGCCCGCCAGGACAAGAATTAACCGGCCTTTGTTTTCGGCCTCATTTATTAGAAACGCAGCCCTCGCCCTCAGTTCTTTCTTAAATTCCTTTTGAGCAGTTAGTCCCTGTTCAACACCTTTTACAGCAGTCCGGTAGTTAACGCCAAATTGCCTGAAAAAGATGTAAAGCTGCTTTTTTAACAACTCGTTGTCCCGAAAGCTGACAGCCGGAGTATCAACAGGTATTCCGTATTTTCCTTCCGGGTCGATTGCGCTCTTCACTACATCAGGATATCCGGTAACAACCGGGCAGTTAAAAGTGTTCAGGGCATCCTGGTATTCTTTCCTTTCATGAACCACAATCGGATAAAAGATTCTGTCCACTTTACGTTCTAAAAGGTCAAAAATATGTCCGTGTGCGAGTTTTGCGGGAAAACAGATATTCTCCGACATTACTGTTGACGCTCCTCTTTCAAAGAGTTTGAAATTAGATGGAGAGGAAAGAACAACCTTAAAGCCGCATGTCGTCAAAAAGGCGGACCAGAAAGGAAAGTTTTCATACATATTCAGGCAGCGCGGAATCCCAAAGGTGAGAATCGGATCGCCTTCAGGTTCCATTTGACGATCAAACAGGAGTTGTAATTTTTGTGCTATTAAATTGCTTCCCCTGTCCCTTGTTCTGGCGCTATTACTAAAATGCCGTTCACACCGGTTGCCTGTAAAAAACCGGTTCCCATTGGCAAAAGTGAGTTTCATGACAGCACACCTGTTTTCGCAGCCACCACACTCTATTTCCTTTTTGGTGAAATCGATTTTTAAATCAGAAGCATTTTCAAGGCCGGCAAATCCTTTTGATTCATCCGGCCTCGCACGATGATTATTAAGGGCAGTGATAGCTGCTCCATATGCTCCCATTAACGCCGGAATATCAGGGCGGATAACCTCTTTGTTGAGCAGAAGTTCAAACGCGCGCAATACTGCCGGATTGCGAAAGGTTCCCCCCTGGGCAACAATTCTATCCCCTAAAACCTCGACATCTCTTAATTTGAGAACCTTGTAAATAGAATTTTTAATTACCGAATAAGCAAGTCCCGCTGAAACGTCGGCTACTGTTGCTCCTTCGCGCAATGCCTGCTTGACCTTTGAGTTCATAAAAACAGTGCATCTGGTTCCCAGGTCAAATGGAGCATTTTTCTCGCACGCTATTTTGGCAAAATCCGCGATGCTGTATCCCAGGGAAGAGGCAAATGTCTCAAGAAATGAACCGCATCCGGATGAACACGCTTCATTGACCTGTATATCTGATACAGCATGATCCCGGATATATATCGCTTTCATGTCCTGGCCGCCGATATCTAAAATAAAGGAAACATCATTATCAAAGCGCCTGGCCGCACGATAGTGCGCCATGGTTTCCACCACGCCGTCATCTAAACCAAAGGCTGCTTTAATCAAGTCTTCACCGTAACCGGTTGCGGCTGTCCTGATAATGCGTGGCCGGAAACCGGCCTTTTTGAATTTTTCTGAAAATTCAGACAACGCGTCTTTTACAGCCTGAATAGGATTGCCGTTATTGGGCCGGTAATGACCTATGACAAATCTTTCTCTGTCATCAGCAAGAACTATCTTTGTAGTTGTAGAGCCGGAATCTATACCCAGGAAAAGGTCTTTGTCTTTTACCTGGTCCAGAGCGACCTTGGGCACCGGAGTTTTAAGGTGCTTTTCCTGCCACGATTCAAATTCTACTCTGCTTTCAAAGAGGGGTGGAAGCCTTTTGGAATCCTTGTCTCTCTTCCAGAGACATTTGGTTTTGGACGAAAACGGCAAGTCTTTAAGCTTTATCGGATGTGGCTGATCATCATGGACCAAGGCTGCGCCCATGGCAGGGATGAGTTCGGGGCGGTCCGGAATAATCAGGTCGTTTGGATTTTTTATTGCCAGAATTTTAACAAAAGCTCGCCTTAGCTCAGGATAAAAGCTCAACGGGCCACCGCCAAGGAGTATCTTGCTTTTGATGTCACGACCTCGCGAAAGAGCGGTTATCACCTGAATGGCGACTGAGTGAAATACAGAAGCAGCTACATCTTCCCTGGAAACATCCCGGCTTAACAATGCCTGAATGTCTGTCTTGGCAAAAACACCGCACCGGGAAGCAATGGGATAAATTGAAACGGCCTTTTCAGCCAGCGCATCAAATTCGGAGACTGGCACATCGAGAAGCACAGCCATCTGATCAATAAAAGCCCCTGTTCCCCCGGCGCAACTGCCGTTCATCCTCATGTCAGGACGAAAATGATCATCAAAAAAAATGATTTTAGAATCTTCTCCTCCTATCTCGATAAAGGTTCTGACTTCAGGATAGACATCCTTTATGAAGCGCGCTGAAGCCACCACCTCCTGGATGAACGGGAGATTATATGTCTCGGCAAGCCCCATGCCTGCTGAACCTGTCACTGTCAACTCGACCGGGATATTGCCCAG
>JAYEFW010000219.1:0-12066 GCA_034658795.1 Thermodesulfobacteriota bacterium | reverse complement strand
GTATGCCGCCTATGGCATATAAAGCTTCCTGAGAAACTCCTGCGTACTTGTCTCCTGCAAAAAGCGGCTGCCCTTCTTTCCATATGCTTACATGCGTATGCATCCCTGTACCGTTATCCCCGAATAATGGCTTGGGCATAAAGGTCACAGTATGATTCTTACGATAGGCTATGTTCTTTAAAACATACTTGAACCACATTAGCTGATCACCCATCTGCACCAAAGGCTTAAAACGCATATCTATCTCTGCCTGACCGGCTGTAGCTACTTCATGATGCTGACATTCAACATCTATACCTAAATCCTCTAAAGTAAGCAGCATCTCGGTGCGTAAATCCTGAAACTTGTCCATGGGTGGAACTGGGAAATATCCCTCCTTATGCCTGGTCTTATATCCCAGATTGGGATTCTCCGCTCTACCCGCATTCCAAATCCCTTCTATTGAGTCAACCTGATAAAACGACTTGTTCCTGGATGACTCAAAACGAACATCATCAAATATGAAAAACTCTGCCTCAGGACCAAAATATGCTGTGTCCCCTATCCCGGTGCCTTTAAGATAAGCCTCAGCCTTCCGGGCTATGTAACGGGGATCTCGTGAGTATGACTCACGGGTGAGCGGGTCTGCTATGTTCCCTATAAGAACAAGTGTCGGCACTTCAAAAAATGGATCCATCCTGGCTGTTGCAGGATCCGGTATCACTAACATATCACTGGCGTGAATGGGCTGCCAGCCCCTTATGCTGGATCCATCAAATCCAAAACCATCCTCAAATGAAGACTCATCTACCTCGCTCACAGGCACGGTAAAATGCTGCCATACTCCAGGAAAATCCAGAAAACGTATGTCTACCGCCCTGGCTTCTTTCTCTTTTGCCATTGCCAACGCATTTTTTGGTGTCATTAAATCGCATCCTTTCCTCTTTCTCCGGTACGAACCCTTATTGCTTCTTCAACAGAAAACACAAAAATCTTTCCATCGCCTATTTTGCCCGTGTTTGAAGCCTGTATAATTGTTTCAACCACCTGATCTGCCAACTCAGAATCAACAACTATTTCGATCCTGATTTTTGGGATAAAGTCCACCACATATTCGGCTCCCCTGTAGATTTCCTTGTGGCCTTTTTGGCGTCCATACCCCTTGACCTCTGAGGTTGTCATTCCCTGTATGCCTATTTCATTTAATGCTTCCTTTACATCATCTAATTTAAAAGGCTTTATAATCGCCTCAATCTTCTTCAAACTCATTATGATTCCTCCTTATTACGGTTAACGGTTATCAGTTCACGGTTAACGGTTAACCTATCTTTGTAATTTTAAAATTGTATTTTTTGCATGGCTCTACATTTATTTTTAATAGTGCAATTATTTCAATTCATTGCTTCGTTTGAAACCATTCATATGGCACTACATTGAAAAAACCGTCAACCGTGAACTGACAACCGTAAACTATTCATATCCCGGTTCCCGGCAGAACATCTGATAACGCCTTTTTTATTGCAACCACCCGGTCCGGCACATCAACCTTTTGGCCATCAAAATCTCTGACGTAAAAAACATCTACAACCTGATCAACTTTAGTAGAAATTTTTGAGACCCATACATCCAGCCCGCACCTGAAAAGAGCGTCGGTAATGCTGAAAAGCAGCCCCGGAAAGTCATATGCAAAAACTTCAATGATTGTAAAAAAACTGGAGCTTTCATTATCAACAACGATCCGGTTGGGCCTTTTTGATGCGCGTGGCCTAAGGGATTGATAAGCCGACATCTTTTCCTTTAGAGCTTCAGTAAGATCCAACTCACCCGCAAGAGCGGATTTAAGGTTTGCTTCTGCTTTATCCCATCGCTCGGTTTCAAAAATCTGATCAAGGGGCGGCTTAACTTTAAAAATATCAAGGACTATATTATTTCGCCAAGTATATGCCTGAGTATCCAGAATATCAATACTGTTTAATGTAAATACTCCTGATATCTTTGAAAAGAGCCCGGGACGATCTATTGCACAGATCGTTACAACCCTTGTGTTAGAATCTGAAGTCCGGGTTACTTTCCAGACAAAATCGGTATCCCCAAGTTTTTTGTAAAGCCTGATATGTTCCAATATATCTTGTGCCGAAGTGTACAGAAGATATCTCGGCGACATTACCTCGAAAAACCGCTCTAATTTCTGCTTTTCCTGCAGCAAAGATGCAGATAATAAAATTTCCTCTTTTTTCTTATTAACTGTCTCGACAGCTTCTCCTGTTGCCAGCTCACCTTTTTTCAAAATGTTCAGCACTGTAAGAAAAAGGTTTCTTAAAAGTGCTGATGTCCATTCATTCCAGGCCTTTGGACCGGTAGAAATTGAATCTGAAACAGTCAGAAGGTAAAGCATTATTAAACGTTCTATATCCTTTATCTTTCCGGCACAGGCAATAACTGTCCCCTCATCATTTAGATCTCTTCTGGACGCAGTCTTGACAAGAAGTAAATGTTCATTTATCAAAAATGTTATGGTTTCTATATCGCTTTTTTTGAAACCTCTTTTTTTAAGTATATCTTTAACGATTTTTGCTCCTTTCTGTGAATGCCCCCCAGCCGGTTCTCCTTTCCCAATATCATGGAAAAGAGCTGCCCAAAGCAGTAATCTCTTACTGGAAAGCTCTTTATACAGACTTCCACACAATTGGTTTCCAGCTTTATCTTCATCAGGCATACCGAATTTTTTTATTGTCTTTACGGTAAGTAACGAATGCCTTGCAACAGGATAGATATGATACTCATCATACTGGATTCGATTAACAATACTTTTAAATTCAGGTATAAACCGCACTAAAAATCCTGTGCTTAACATATCATTCAAAACATCAATTGTTGTGGGCGGAGCAAATAAAATCCTTTCAAAAGATTTTAAAGCAAATGAAGCGTTTCTGAAATCATCATCAATCAAATATATAAATTCTTTTAGCTGCCGTTTTGCTTCAGAACTTAATGGAACTTGCAGGCGAGCGCTTTCTTCAAATATTTTTATCAGCAAATCCGGAGAATCCAGGATAGCCTCGGAAGAAACAAAATTAAGCATATCCCTCTTAACTTCGAGACCATTTATTTGAGTTTGTGGATTGAGTTTTTTTGAAAGCTTTGACTTTTTTGTGTAAGCTTGTTCACCAATAAACATCAAGTATTGCTGCTTCAAAACCTCCATCCGGCTGTGTAATTTTGCTAAAAATCTTTCTACCGGCTGCAGCCCGTTTTGTTTTCTGAGATTCAGGGCATTGGCCAGTTCTGTCTGATACTCGAAATGCAGTTGATCACACTTTCTGCCGGCTATATAATGCAATCGGTTTCTTACATTCCATATAAACGAAAGCGCCTCTTTTAAAATCCGGAACTCGCCATGAGAAAGGAGACCATAATACTCAAGATCTCTTGGCTGTTTAATGTTATATTTAATTCGGGCAATCCACAGCATTGTGTGGTAATCTCTCAATCCCCCCTGCCCTTCCTTAATATTTGGTTCAAGCAAATATGCAGAGTCTCCAAAACGACCATGGCGCTTAATACCGCTTTGAACAAGCCATTTTATAATTTTGTCAGATTTGTCCCTTATTACCTTTTCCCGAATTTGTCTCATCAGCTCTGAATACAAAATAGATATCCCACATATAAAACGCGCATCCAGAACTGAATTCAAAATAACAAAATCTTCTCCTGAAAGGCTTACACATTCTTTTAGCGACCTGGTTGAATGCCCCACCTCTAAACCTATATCCCACAGCGGATACACTATTTTTTGTATAATATCCTCGGCTTCATCCGGAACATTTTTTTCAAAAAGAAAAAGAAGATCAACATCCGAGTGAATGCACTGTTCTTCCCTTCCATAGCCACCCAGAGCGATTATGGCATAAGGATTTTTGTCAATTATTTCAGGATCAACAATGCTGCTTTTGAATTTTTCCACAAAATAATCGTTTAAAATCCGGCTATGGCGTTTCATAAAACTTCGTTCTTTTCCGCTAATGAAATCCGAAATAAGATGCTTTTTCTTTTTCCGCAACTTCTCCGAAGGCCTTTCATGATCGTATACTAAGGTCATAGTTTTTTTCGTCCGTTTCCCTCAATTCCCTTTTTGTTTACTATGTTTGGTAAACAACGCAACCCAACAGACTCAAGCAACCCATCAAGATCATCCCTGGTAGACCAAAGCACACCATTTTTCAGCATCAACGCCTTTGCATCCTCAGTAAAACCGTCGTGAGCAAAAAACCATAATCTCAAAATCTGAAGTCCTTCACCCACTTCCTGTTTTACAATGCTTCCCTTACGCATCAAAGATTCTACCTCGGCCCGGCCTACCTTTCGGTCTACCCACCACTTGCTCTCACATATCCAGCGTTCTTTGCCTGCGCCGCCTTCCACGTCTATTTCCATACCACTGCCACCACCAAGTCTGCTTCGCAGCTTCACATAACTGAAGTGCCACGGCAGGGTAATATCCTCTTTGCTATGGAAAAATTTGCCTGGCAGGGTTTTGTTTTGTCCTGTCCATAGAATTTGAGCTATATATACCTCTGCAAGATAACCCCGATGGTCATGAATGCGACGCTTTATAGTCTGATACTGAGTTCTTAAATCGTTTTGCACCGCAGCTCTATCTTGACCCTCTACCTCAATCCTGCCCCACACCTTCAAGAACTCAAGCAGGATCGGATCATCTATCTTTTTGAACCATCCTCCAAGTTCCATGTACTGAAGAAGATCGCCCCTGGACAGCTTTATCAGCACATCTCTGATAGTATCCATTGGCACGTGTTTTCCTTCACGCTCAGCGAGTTCTTTCTGGATTCTATCAAGGTCAAGCCGGTCTCCTTCCTCCAGGGCAGAAAGATAAAGCACCCACTTTGTAATGCCGTATTGATTGATCCGTTCTATCCACTTTGTTACCTGGTCATTCAGTTCAGCCCAGATAAAACCGGAAGAAAGATCAACCGCCAGGATCTCGTTTAGTGTTTCTTCGCTTACAATCGGCTTATCCTGTTCTGCTGCTTGCTGGATTACCGCTGTAATATAAAAAGGATTCCCTCCACAGCGATCCGCCAGTACCGGCAGCATCTTTTCCTCTATTCTCACCCTGTGATAACTGGAAGCATTGAACGCTAACTGCGCCCCCCAATAGTTGGTCATCGGTTCAATCGGATGGCTGCGGAACCTCCCAAAAAGCGAACCCCGACCAAGTATCTCTTTTGCCAGGATACTCATCGCAGAACCGGTAACAAAATGGGGACATGTGGGAGATTCTACGGCTTCCTGCATAAAACCGACTATGCTGAAATTGTATTGAGGAAGACGAGTGTTCTGGAATTCGTCTAAGAACATGACAATAGTGCTCTCGTCCCAGTCAGAGACATCACGCGGCAGTGTCACGGCCTCATTCTCAGGTATTGTTACGTCTTTCTCCTGAAGAGACTCCATGAAATTAAGAGCGCCTGCTAATCCATCCGTCACCTGAAGACGTGATCTGATCAGTTCGAGAAGGTCATTTCGCTTTACCTTTTTTCGAGAAAGAATCTGTGGATCTCTCAATCGAAACGCAGCATACCAGCGAAGAAAATTTTCCGTGTATTCGATAGCAAACTCCCACCGATCAAGCGGCTCATCTTTAAAACTGTAATAGACCGGCACAACTGCAGTTGGGTCCCGATGATCCTGCTCAAAAAAGAGACGATTTACCACCCGCTTGAATATCTCGGTCTTTCCCATGCGCCTTTGACCTAAAAGAACAGTAGACATGGTTCTGCGGCCTATGGCATCAAAAGCAGCATTGTAAAGATATTCCAGATGTTCCTCGCGGTCAGTGTAAACTTCTTCAGGAACCAACGGACGAATGGCCCATTTACTGTTTTTCTTTTCTGCGACCAGTTGTTTGTTAATAGTATTCATTATGCCTCTAAGTAGTGCCTGAACGATGTAATTATCAAATCCTTCCAGAAAACGCCCTTGCAATTCTTTCTGATTAGTCACGGACACAAGGCGGAACACTTTAAATTGCTTTGGTCCTCATTGGTCATTCTCAACAAAAGTCTTCCAGATTTTCTTTACATTCTCACGCAGATCAATAAATTCACTATCAGGTACTTTAGCGGGTTTTTCCTGAAGACTGAGCCTGTGAGCGGATGCTCTATATTCCAGATAGGCCTCTTTAAGAAAACGCGCCGTAGAATCATCCACTATCTTTGTCTCAATCAATGTTTCCAAAAGGCGCACAATGTCTGTCCATCCGGCAAGTTCATTATATTCGCTGGATTTCAAAAGTACAAGATACTGAACTATAAACTCAATATCAACCATACCTCCCTGGTCCTGCTTTAGATCAAAAAACCCTGGCTCCGGGCTTAAAAGCTCCTTGCGCATACGTTCCCGCATTTCCATGACCTCCTGTTGAAGCCTGGTTTTGCTGCGTGAAAGAGTAAGCACATCCTTGCGTATCTGTTCAAAATACCTCGCCAGATTAATATCTCCGCTTACAGCTCTTGCCTTAACGAGGGCCTGATGTTCCCACGTCCAGGCTTTTTCAACCTGATATTCTTTAAATGCTTCGATGTGACAAACCAGAGGACCGGAGCTTCCGCTTGGGCGCAACCTCATATCTGTTTCATACATGCTTCCTGCAGAAGTATGCGCGGTTAGAATATGAATAACTCTTTGCCCCAGGCGGGCAAAAAATTGAGCGTTATCTATTGGACGTATTCCGCCTTTTGTTTGTCCATTAGTCCCTGCATGAAGAAAAACCAGATCAAGATCGCCGCCATAACCGAGTTCAATACCACCCAGCTTGCCATAGGCTATAACAACAAAACCCCTTTCGCTTATTTTTCCGTCAAAAAGGCAGGTAGGCTTTCCATGTTTTTTAATTAAATGATTCCAGGAAAGTTCAAGAACCTCATTAATTATTGTCTCGGCAATATCGGTAAGATGATCACTTACTTTCATAAGGGGAAGGGCATTTGTAACATCCGCAGCCGCGACACGCAATATATTGATCTGTTTGAAAATACACAATTCTTCAATTTGATATTCAAGATCCTGAGCAGGTATATGGTGCAGTTTTTTTCTTATCTCATTTACAATATCAGATTTTTCAGGTGGTATATATAGGGTGCGGGCATCAAGCAATTCATCCAGAAGTACAGGGTGGAGCGCCAGCAAAGAAACTATCCATGGACTTGCATTTGAAAGTCTAACCAGATGAACAAGAGCATCAGGATTCTCCAAAAGAAGAGCTATGTAACAGGTTCGCCTTTCTATTACTTTGATCAAATCGATTATACGGTTTAAAACAAGATATGGTTGTTCGGATTTTCCGACTTCCTTCAACACAAGCGGGATAAGCTTATCGAGCCATTTTCGCCCTTCATTACTCAGTAACCGTGTTCCCGGATCATTACGAAGATGTTCCAACAAACGCAATGCTTCATCCGGCCCGTCAAATCCAGCATTAAAAAGCACTTTATTGCTATGGTCATTTTCTATCAGATCAAGCCATACATTTTTCAATTCACTATCAATTTTTTCGCCTTTTGTCTCAAAATCTTCAGTGGCAAGCAATTTATTAAAATGATAGTGGACACTTCCCATGTGCCGTTTAAGCTCTAAAGCAAAAAACTCCCATTTATCAAAGCCCATTGATGCGGCAAGACGTGCTTTCCCAACAAGATCCGACGGAATTTTATGGGTCTGCTGATCAGAAAATTCCTGAAGCCGGTGCTCTGTATTTCGTAAAAACTCATATGCCTCTGTAAGATCATTGCAAACATCCTGTGGAATATACTTTCTATTCGCAAGAATTTTTAACACATTCAGAATACTACGCTCCTGAAGAACAGGCACTACTCCCCCACGTATAAGCTGAAATATCTGTCCGAAAAATTCTATCTCTCTTATACCTCCGGCACCAACCTTAACATCCCCATCCATTCCCTTATGACGTACTTCAAGAGATATTTTGTGCTTCATATCCCTTAAAGATTCATAAACTCCAAAATCAAGGTATCTACGAAAAACAAAGGGCTTAAGTCTGTCCAAAAGTCTTCTACCTGCTTCTTTGTTACCGGCCAACACCCTTGCCTTGATCCAGGCATAACGTTCCCATTCCCTACCCTGTCTCTGGTAATAATCTTCCATGTTGTCAAAACTCATAACCAAAGGCCCGCTTTCGCCAAAAGGCCGAAGCCGCATATCAACACGAAAAACAAGTCCATCCGGAGTGGTTGTGCCAATCACATTTACAAGACGTCTGCAAAGGAGCACAAAAAATTCTTCATTGCTGATGGACTTTGATTTACCTTTTGTTCTCCCGGCTTCAGTATATGCAAAAATCAAATCAATATCAGAAGAAAAATTAAGCTCACTTGCTCCAAGTTTACCCATACCAAAAACCACAAGATATTCTTGAGACCCGTCAGCTCCTGTAGGATTGCCATATTCAGAACAAAGAGATTTATAAAGAATTGAAAGAGCCTCTTCTAAACATGCATCTGCAAAGTTTGAAAGATCAGCCATGGTTTCCAAAAGATCTGCCCAGCCGGCAAGATCCCTCCAGGCAATTCTTACTTTCTCGCGAATTCTGAAACGACGTAGCGTACTGGAAATATTATTATTTTCTTTTGCCTCAGAAAGAAGGATTTTAAGCTTATTATTGTATTCACCCTTTGCGTACCGTCTTTTAATATCGCCGCTTATAATAAGATCAGCCGGCATCTGTGGATTACGTATGCAGCTTCTGGCAACAAAATCACTGAAAGCAAAAACCTTTTTCATAACAGCAAATATCTCAGGATAATGCCCGATTTTGACCTTTGCATTCTCCGCTGCAGCTATAAAAGAATCCAGCTTATTCTTTGCTTCTTCTGCCAGTTCTTCCGGGATATCATTTGCTGATTTCATATTTGATAAGGTAATTTCAAATATTAAATATGACGACTTTGTATCAGGTGGATATACTTCAGCCTTCAGCCTATCCACCTGAGTCGTTATAAAATAGAAATTGGAAATTTGGCCTTCATGCTTTAGTACTGTTCTTCCCAATTTCCAATTTCAAGTTTCAAGCCGTAAACGGTTACCAATATCTTTATGTAACAGGAAACTATCAGAGTTTAAAGTGTTAATTCGTGGCTGACCGAAAACCCCTTGTTCCGAGTGGTCATTGCGAGGAGTGAGGATTAAAATTTGAGCCTGACACCGAGATTAGGCAAAAGGGGGCGTTTTGCAAAGGTCTCATTCTCAGGAGATCAAGAACTATATCGAACGGGCTGTACTTTATAAATAGTTCCCGTGCCGGACAATCTCTCCTTCTACAAGGTAGATTACTTCTTCTGCGATATTTGTGGCATGGTCTGCTATCCGCTCAAGGTGGCGGGAAACCAAAAGCAGGTTAATCAGATAACTCACACGATCGGGGTGCTCGCCAATAGCATGTTTGACCACGTCATAGGCTTCATTCAACATATTATCCACCTCATCGTCTAAGGTGCAAACACGCAAAGCGATGTCCACATCCATGTTCACAAAGGCATCCAGGCTCTTCTTGAGCATGGATTCGCTCTTTTCCGCCATCAGAGAATGATTGAAAGGGATATCAAGCCTTTGCCGTTTGGCAATAACCTGTACCCGTTCTGCGATGTTCACCGCCTCATCAGCAACCCTTTCCAGATCATTATTTATCTTAATTACCGCGGTAAGAAATCTCAGATCAATAGCAACAGGCTGATACAAGGCCAAAATTTTCAGGCATTCTTCTTCTATTTCTACTTCCATCTCATCTATTTCATGATCTGATTTTATTATCCTTTCAGCAATATCAGCATCTCTTAACTCTAAAGCCTTTATTACCATGCGAACACGTTCCTCCACCATAGCTCCAAGTGAAAGAATTCTTTTTTTTATTTTTTCCAGTTCTCTTTGAAAATGTATGGTCATGATAATTTCTCCGTTTATACCGAGGTATATTATCCGAACCTTCCGGTGATGTAATCTTCTGTTTGCTTAAGTTTCGGCCTTGTAAAAATGGTATTGGTTTCACCTGTTTCAATAAGTTTTCCCAGATAGAAAAAGGCTGTTATGTCTGAAACCCTGGCTGCCTGCTGCATGTTATGAGTTACAATTATAATGGTAAATGATTTCTTCAATTGATGAATTAATTCTTCGATCTTTTGGGTGGCAATAGGATCAAGAGCCGAGCAAGGTTCATCCATTAGCAATATTTCGGGTTCCACAGCCAGTGCCCTGGCTATGCATAGTCGCTGCTGCTGCCCTCCTGACAGGCCAAGGGCCGATTCATGGATTCTATCTTTAACCTCATCCCAGATAGCCGCCAGCTTAAGACTCTCTTCCACTCGGTTTTCAATAATGCCCTTATCTTTAATGCCATTTACTCTTAAACCATAAGCCACATTTTCAAAAACAGTCTTAGGAAAGGGATTTGGTTTTTGAAATACCATACCGACCCGGCTTCGAAGCATTACCACATCTACCGAAGGATCATAAATATCAAGGCCGTCTAATAAAATATTACCTTCCACTCTGCTTATGGGAATCAAATCGTTCATCCGGTTCAAACAGCGCAAAAAAGTACTTTTACCGCAGCCTGACGGCCCAATAAGAGCAGACACCTCATTTATATGAAAATTAAGAGAATTATTATGCAGCGCTTGAAACTTACCATAATAAAAATTCAGATTTTTTACTTCTATTTTTACAGGTTTATCCACACGAATTTCCTTTTACCTAACACTTTCCCCAAAGAAGGTGGCTTGAACTTCAGGCACTATAGACTGTCACATATTAAATTGCACAAGAATAGAGGGAAAAGGCTGTATTGTAATACGCCGACGACCGATAACGCAGTGAAATTTAATATGTGACAGTCTATAATTACTGCATACGCTTTCTGAGACGGGAACGATAAATTATTGCTATAAGATTCATGCCCAGAACAAGAAATATCAGCACCAGTGATGTACCGTATTGCAGATGACGAGTTGCTTCGATCTCTGTCCCGGCTGTAGCAAGAACATAAATATGGTATGGCAATGCCATTACTTCATCAAATATAGATACAGGCAAGCTGGGTGTAAAGAACACCGCGGCAGTAAACATAATAGGAGCTGTTTCTCCCGCAGCCCTGCTTATCCCCAGGATTGTTCCTGTAAGTATTCCCGGCAAAGCCGTTGGCAATACAACACGGTAAATCGTCTGCCATTTAGTAGCACCAAGTCCAAGCGAAGCTTCTCTGTATGTATCAGGCACCGCTCTTAAAGCTTCCTCGGTTGACCCTATCATAACAGGCACCGTCATTGCCCCCAGAGTAAGAGCCCCTGCAATTATGCTAACCCCCATTTTTAGCCAGACCACAAAAAAAGCCAGGCCAAAAAGGCCAAATACAATAGATGGAATACCCGCCAGATTATTTATTCCTAGCCGGATCACTCTTATTAGCAGGCCTGGTTTTGCATACTCATTCAGGTATATCGCAGATGCTACCCCAATGGGCATAGCGATTAAAATGGCTCCTATACTAAGACACAAAGTTCCCACAATACATGGAAGGATGCCACCCTTTGTCATTGAATCCACTGGTGATTGCGTCAAAAATGTCCAGTTTATGGCTCTCCATCCATTTGCAATCATAAAATATACAATAATAAACAACGCAAGCCCGTTAATTAAAGCTGCAAGACGAAAAACATTGAACACAATTTTCTGCAAAAGATTTCTGCGACGTTGCAGAGAAGACTTTGAGACAAACATTTTATTTTAACCTTTTAATTTATTGACCCGTGTTTCTCACGAGCCGAGTTTGCCGCATACGCAAGGCGCAGGCCATGAAGCCGTGGCACTTCACTGCGAATGGCCTGTAACACATCGGATGCGGTGAAATCGGCTCGTGAGAAACACGGGTCAAAGCGTTGCCTCTCCTACCTGTTTATATTTATAAGCAATATGATCTGCTACAATATTGAAAAGAAGCGTGAAGATAAAAAGTACTATCCCTGTTGCAAAGAGAGCATGATAATGAGCGCTTCGGAA
>JAYEFW010000218.1:0-2869 GCA_034658795.1 Thermodesulfobacteriota bacterium | reverse complement strand
ACGTATTTACTGAGGAATGCTGATTCAAGAAAAACCATTTTATAGCCATTGTCTTCCAGCTTCTTATGCATTACTTTGCCGGCGGTTTCTTTGCCATCAGAAAACGAAAGATTGTGTTTTCTTATTAAGTCCATCCGATAAAGAGCCAAATGGCTTCGCAGGTATAAGTAGTTTTTTCCTTTTCCTTCCAGAGCATGATCTGTTTTGCCGATCAGGCGGTAGTAAAAGCTTTCCCATTTGTACTCAATGGCCTTGGCCAGTCTTTTAATAAAAGGCTTATTCTCAAGTTTCCATGAACCGACTCCGGCAATAATTGATTCTTTTTCTATTTCTGCCAATAAGACATCAAGCCAGTCAGGGTGCTTAACAAAGGTGTCTGTATGCATGGAAAGAACATAAGGCGTGGTAACCTTTTCCAGTGCAAGGTCAAGAGCTCTTGTGTGAGATAAAGATGGAGTGTCGTCCTGTTTTTTCTTTCTTTCAATGAGCGTTATGTACTTAAGGCTTTTCAGATATTTTAGAGATTCGTCTTGAGAATCATTGTCAATGACGATTATGCTGATTTTTTTCGGATCAGTATACTTGCGCAAAAGGCGCAGGCATAGTTTGGTGACTTTAAGGGTTTTATGGTTCGGTATTAAGGCTGTTACTATTGGATTAGGCATATTGGTATCTAAGAAAAATTGTAAGTGATCACGGCTACTTAGGAACGGGGACGAAATAACTTCCCCAACTATCCATCACAGCTTCAAGCCATCTTTGCCCGATCTTAAATCCCAAAAATATCAAAATAGCCTGCTATTCTATCAACTTTTGTGATTTAAGATCGAACAAATCTGACCCAAATCTATGCGCCTACTTGGGGAAGTTATTTCGTCCCCGTTCCTTATCTTTTATGAACTCGAAAACAGCAATCATGTTCCCTTCTTTATTCGCAAATATTTTGCCGGGTTTGAGTTTTAGCGTTAATAATGTATTTTTTACCTTTTCATAATGTTTTTGTTTTGTTTTTAAAGCAACAAAATTATCAGATGACCACTCAGGTATTATGAGGTTGTCAGAAATATCCCATTCCATAAATTCTTTTTCAGAGTAATAGGAAAGTCGAAAGTTGTTTGTATAGAGTTTTGACTGCTGCGGCATATTGTGTTTAAGCCATGTGCCGGCAGTAGTAATATATGCCTTGGATTGATTGGGAGGTACAAAGGCATAGATGAACATGATTAAGAAAGCAAGTGATAGTATGGGGAATACAAAATTATTTTTAAAAACTGTTTTTTTATCCAGCCATTTCTGCATAATATGATGCAGGCTGAATGGTACCCAAAGCAGCAAAAGCAGGCTTGCAGGCATTAAAAAGCGGTATGATATAAAGAATTCTTGTCCTAAGAATATGCCTGGTATCACCAGATTTAATATCGAAAAATATATTATTACTTTTTTTATGCCTTTCTCCGCAGGCATAAGTCTTTTCCAAAAAGCGTGGCCGAAAAGCAATGTATGTACAGGCCAGAGGGTCGCCACCAGTTTGTATAAATATATCCCGGTCAGCCCGGATATGACCATGGTTAAACCCCACTTGTTTGAATAGTCGTTAAGAATCGTCTGGCTCACAAGTACTGCTTTTTCATTGATATTGGTACTTAACAATGTCAGGCCATTTTGCAGTTGATCCCAGTGTCTAAACTTCCCAAGCTGGGCGATTGTTCGATTTGGCATGTTAAGCCACCATGCAATTATTATGGATATTGCAATGATATTGAAACTATATGCTTTAAGAGTATTTCCTAATTTATTCCAGAGCGTTGTTTCTGATCGAAATAGAAGAACAAGCGGACCAAAACAGCATATCACCAGGCCTTCAGGCCTAAACAATATTGCAACGCTTATAAATATTCCCCATCCTAAGGCATGCCGCCATTTCAGGTGTTTATAAAAACGAATAAAATTTAAGAGAGCTAATAAAGAAAACGCCCAATAACCAAACCCACGAACAATATAGTGCTGATAGTGATGTAATTGCGGATGGCTAAGAATAATAAGTGCACCTAGAAATTGCACGAAACGTGAACCGCCTGATTCCTCGATAAGAGCGATAAAGCTAATTACAATTATAACAAGAAGTACTGCATTCAATACATAGGTTGAGTTCTCGAAAGATAAATGTGTTAGTTTGGACAGCCAAGCGATAAATATTGAATAAAACGGCCAGTTAAAATGTTTTATCGCCTCTTGCCACCCGCTGTTTGCAAAAGCCTCGGCTGTTTGCAAATATAGAATCCCGTCATTGTTTATGGGATTCTGGGTGTTGACGGCGATGAACAGAGTTGTCAGGCTTATTATCGCCGCAATCAGCCGAATATAATTAAACTGATCAATCAGGTAAATGCCGCGGTTTATATGATCTTTCATTTATTGTCTTCTCAAAGTTGATGGCTATAGACTTTCAGACAAATAATTTCACTGCGTTATCAGTCAAAATCCTCGACGACGTACACATCAGCACGACTTACTCAGATTTTTCTTTCTAGCCTTGTGAAATGAATTATCTGAAAATCTATACGAAAAATTTATCGTTTTTTTGGGCCGCGAGCTTTTCTTTTTTCTTTTTGGCGTTGCCGTCTGGCCAGATCTTCAGGATAAAGTTCCGGGTGGTGCCTTTTCCATCGTTTGTGAAACCATAACCATTGTTCCGGATATAAGCTAACTATTTTTTCAACAGAGTCTGTCATGATCTGTGTGTTTGTCTGCAAGTCTGCACGAACATCATCGGTTTTGTGTAATTTCAGTGGAGGTTCGACAACAACTGTCAGGTTTGCACCCGGTTCCCTTATACAATAAACCGGCAGAACCGGGCAATTGTATCTTG
>JAYEFW010000217.1:0-2904 GCA_034658795.1 Thermodesulfobacteriota bacterium | reverse complement strand
TGCTCCGGTAAAGGTGAATACTGCTACTCTTGACATTGAAGTAATAAAGTGAAGTTAGGAACAGGGGGTCAGGGATCAGGGATCGGCCAAGCCTTTTGGCAAACCAGCGGGCTGTATTGGCTGCCACGGAACCAGAGTCAATAATGACTTTATTCTGTCGCATGAATTTAAATAGACTCAACTATTAACGGGAAAGCCTTTGCTCCAATAAGGATAGTTTATGAAACGTTTCGAATATGAGATTACCCGCTACCCGGCAGACTCCTTTAAACAGATGGCCTATTTTTGTACTGAGACTGGGGAGTGTACTTTGGATGAGGTACCGAGTGAAGAGACAAAAATGCTCAGCCAAATTCTGAACGAACGTGGAAACCAGGGGTGGGAGCTAATCCAGGTCTCTTTTGGTAAAGATGGTATAATGGCCTTTTGGAAACGCAAAGTGAAAGAAAAGGAGAAATAGTCATGACGGAAAACATCAAATGGGAAACGGAAATTGATGCGGCTCTGGCTCTGGCTCGTGTCGAGAAGAAGCCTGTGTTGCTTGATTTCTTCAACCCCGGTTGAATTGGTTGTCAACAGATGGATGCGGTTACGTATCCGAATGATAGAGTGATCTTCTTTATCACTGAAAACATGATTCCGCTGCGTGTTGCGTTTGACGCCCAGCCCTTGTCTGCGGATTTTAATATCAAGTGGACACCGGCCATTATTACGCTTGATCCTGATGGCAACGAACACCATCGAACGGTAGGCTTTCTTGCCCCGGAAGAGTTGATTCCTTCGCTGTTGCTGGGTATCGGGAAGTCTTATTTTGAATCAGATCAATTCGACACGGCCATTGGGAGTCTTGAGAAATTGCTGGGAGAATACCCTGAGAGCGGGTCTGCGCCGGAAGCTATCTATCTGCGCGGGGTGTGTCGCTACAAAAGCACGCATAAGCCCGAGCCTCTCAAGGCGGCATACGAGCAGCTCATAGCCGAATATCCATCCAGCGAGTGGACGAAACGGGCTTATCCATACCGGCTTCTATAGGTCCGAATGTAGAGTAAAAACCACGAAAAGGTTTTTGGACGACTGTACAGTCAAATACGAGTTTGCGGATGTGGATTTGTTTCATGTGGCATGCGTAGTGCGTGTAGAGCAGAGGCTGAAAGACCTTAAAGGTGTGCAGAAGGCTTCGGTCAATTTTGCCACAGAAAAAGCGACTGTTGAGGAGGCTTCAGGGGCGTACCTGTTGCCCCAGGTGATAATTGCTGATAAATGGTTTTATGCATATCGTGGTTTTAAATAACTCGGACTAAAAGGAGGATAAAATGAGAGAAAATTTATCACAATTCGTTTGGACTAAAAAATTATTGGCTATAGGGACGGCTTTATTTCTTATGCTCGGCATGGTGGTTTCGGTTGGTGCCGATACAACTGTATTGGATAAAACAGCGCAGGTTGCTTTAGGCGAAAAGCTTTACAATGATGCGAATTTGTCGTTTAACACAAATCAATCTTGCGCAACATGCCATAACCCCGGTCCACCGCCGGTTGTTGGCAGCTTCATTGATGACAGGCTTCCCGTGCAGGATCTAATCGATTCGGGATGGCCGGCGGCCGTTCCGCCTCCAGTCTCACAAGGATCCGATCCGTCCCTGTTTGGGGGCAGAAATACACCGAGTGCCGCTTATGCTGCATTTAGCCCTGCATTTAGGTTTGATGAAGTTGTCGGTCTATATGTTGGCGGGCAATTCTGGGATGGCCGTGAAATGAGTCTCGCTGGACAGGCTGCCGGGCCTTTTCGTAATTCGGTTGAAATGGCTATGGCTGATAAGAGCGCTGTCGTCTCGGCATTGCAGCTTGATCCGGGTGGGCTGGGATACCAGGTTCTTTTTGCGGCAGCATACGAGACCGAAGACGGGCTGTCTTTCATCCTGAGTGATGTCGGAACAAATAATCAAGCGGCTTTAGAAGCCTATGATTTGATGGCAAAAGCGATAGGTGAATTTGAAAAAACCCAGCTTTTCAACAAATTCAATTCAAAATACGATTATTTTCTTGCGGGTTTAGAAACCTTAACTGATGATGAATATAAGGGCCTTAAGCTTTTTGAAGGAAAAGCAAAGTGTGCATTATGCCACATCAGTCAGCCGAGTATTGCGCCTGATGGCGGACCAATGCCACCGCTTTTTACGGATTATACTTATGATAATCTGGGTGTACCTTACAATAAATTCATTGATATTCTCAATGGCCCCCAACCACCTGATTTTGGATTAGGTGGTGTTTTACTCGATCCTGCTCAAAATGGCAAATTCAAGGTTATGTCTCTAAGGAACATCGAAATCACTGCCCCGTATGGACATAACGGCGTGTTTCAGACGTTGGAGCAAATTGTTCATTTTTACAATACTCGCGACGTCCTGCCTGCTTGTAATATAAATTTAGGCAATATGGATCCTGGCTTTGGTGTTACCTGCTGGCCAGATGCAGAAGTCCCAGCCAACATGAATGTTGCTGAACTCGGAGATCTTAGTTTGTCTGCCAAACATGAACAACGGATTGTTGCATTTCTCAAAACATTGACTGATAGGGATCTAACGGCTTTTCCGTCCGTTTTTGATGAGGCTGCTTTTCCACCGATGCCTTAGCTAAAGGCGCGATTAAATAACACCTTTTCATGAAAAGATGCCCGGCTTTGTTAGTTGGCATCTTTATTTGTATGTTAAGCGTTTAATAAACCGCATTACAGATTTTTTAAACTAACATGCCGGGGTCGAATGGGGTCTATGCTTGACAATTAAGCCACTATCATTTAAGAAAATCAGTATGGGTAGAGCATGGCGAATTGAATATGAAGGCGCATTATATCACTTAATGTCCCGGGGAAATGACGGACAGCATATTTATTTAAATGAC
>JAYEFW010000216.1:0-2930 GCA_034658795.1 Thermodesulfobacteriota bacterium | reverse complement strand
GTAGCACCCCTGCCTTGCGTGACAGGCGCATTAGAACTGGGCAGCGTAGCGCCCCTGCCATACATGACCGGTGTGCCCAGAGGAGGAAGTGTTGCACCCGGACCTGCAGCCATAATAGTATAAAGATCAGGCAGCGGACGGACGGGAGTCTCCATGAGCAAAGCTGCATCCCGCCAACTTGCGGACCATGTCCTGCGGCCGGGCGGTGGTCCTGGCGGCGGAGTATAGGTAAGCACCTGCTCTTTCCAATCCCCCCAATTGTTTGATGTCAGATAAGGATCTAACTCTCTTGTATTCAGCAGGAACTGATAAATTTCCGCTTTAGCGGCAAAAAGCTCCAGCAATTTTTCAAAATTCTCTTCTTCCATCTGCAACAGCGATTGATAAAATGATTCTTTCTCCCGCTCGGATGCAGGCTTGGAAAAGAGGGCCTCAATCTTTTTCTTCAATACCTCGAATTCAAGAAAGGCCTCACCATAGGCACTATGAGTATGCACCAAAGCAAAAAACCCAAACAAAAATGAGACAATAGAGACCATGAGCACCAGCCTGCCAACTCTAATCTTCTTAAATTTCATAGACACCCCTTTCTCAACTTTTATACAGCCCTTTGATACATGCCCTTTGTTAGAGTTTGATGTGGAGTCCGTTAAACTTTGGTAAATTTCTTATAACTACTCCCTAAACCCTGAACCGCCTACATCAACGACTTCAATACCTTTTGAGCCTCCTTTTTTTCAGAAAAATCTCCGGATGACTCGGCTGCTCTCTTCAAAAATGGCCGGGCTTTTTCCGTGTCACCCTGCTTCAAATAGCACATCGCGAGGTGGTAGGAAACGACCAGGCTTCCCGGTTTCAGGGCGATTGCTTTGTCAAGAATTTCCACTCCCTTTTTGTACTCCCCTTTTTTGTAGTAAATCCAGCCGAGTGTATCCATAAAATTTGGGGCAGGGTTATTCTTCATGGCTTTGAGCACCAGTTCTTCAGCCTTATCAAGATTCTCTTTTGCAGGGAAATATTCAGCATACAGATAGGCCAGGTTATTGGCTGCCGGAATAAATTCAGGAATGCTGTTTAAAACAGATTCATAGGCATCCCTGGCATCGCCGTATCTGCCGGCCTGGGTGCATATCAATCCCACCATGTAGTACGGCAGCGGCTGTTCGGGCAGTGCTCTGCCCAGCTTTTTCAGCCTCTTGATCCCCTCATCAAATCGGCTGTCTTTTGTGTAAAGACGAACCAGATTATTATAGGGAGCCATCCATTCAGGCTTTTGATTGATAGCATATTCAAAATATTCTGCAGCGCGCTCTGTATTACCTTTTTTCTCGTAAATACGCCCTATCATGTCATAAATCACAGGGCTTTCCGGAACTTTTTTTAAATGAGCCATACATTTTTCAATGGCCTTATCTATGCTTTTCTCTTTTAAATACAAGTCAATCATGGCGGCCAAAGATTGTATGAATTCAGGATTTGCGGCAAGGGCCGCGTCAAAGGCTTTCAGGGCTTTTTCGTTCTTGTTTTGCAGGGCGTATAACAGGCCAAGTTTGAAATGTGCTCCGGGATTTTGTGGAACAATTGTTAGGATGCGTTTGAGAGTGTTCTCTGCTTCCTTATAATTCTTGTTTAGAACATAAACTTGCGCAAGAAGATCATGTGCAGGAAGATTCTCCGGGTACTTCTTCAAGGTAATATTTATCTCTTTTATGGCCGATTCCGGCTTCTTCTGGAGCAAGTATGTTTTGGCCAGTTGATTTCTTGCAAAAAGAAATTCAGGCCTTTTTTCCAGAATCGGGACCAGCAGATCAACGATATCCTGCGGGGAGCGTTTTTCCATATAATAGCTGATAAGCATATCTAAGGAAGGTTTAAATTCCGGATTTAACTCCAAAGCTTTTTTCAGGTTATCCACTGCCAGCGCTTCTTCATTGTTCAGAAAATGGGCACGGGCAAGCAAATCGTAAGCTTCTGCGTTATCCGGCTGCTGATCTATGACAGCCCTGAATTCTCCGATAGCATCTAACCCTTTTTTCTCATGTAAAAATATATTGCCGCGTAAAAAATGGGCCTTAATGTCTTTCGGATTATTCTCCAGGATAATATCAATCTCTTTTTGGGCTGATTCAAAATCCTTTTGTTCAAAATAGATCCGGGCAAGATAATTCCTTGCCACAAAAGATTCCGGCCTGTGAGGGTCAAGCTCGGCCGTTTCCCTGAAAACAGCGACAGCGCTATCGGTTTTCTCCTCCTTCAGATAGAAACTACCCAGAGCCATACGCAGTTTATATGCCTCCGGTAAATCCTTGATACCTGTAAGCAACACATTTTCAGCCTCTTGCGGTTTTTTCTGCAAATCATGAAATTCGGATAATCTGATACGATATTCTTCTTTCTCCGGTTCTATCTTGATGACATTTTTGATGATACTGACTGCTTCGGCATGTTTTGCCGCCCTCAGATAGAATCCGGCAAGGAGAAACCGATAATTCATATTGTTAGGATTGAGATCTATGATGTTTTGATAGGCCTTCTCCTCTTTCTCAGCATCTTTTTCAATCTTATAAACTCTGGCCAGGGCAAGATACAGCACAGTTTCTTTTGGCTTTTTCGTTAGAGCGCGCTTGAGAAAAGCTTCGGCCTTGCCAAAGTCTTTTTGCTTGAGATAGATCGCGGAAACCTGAAGGTATGCCTCGACCCTTTCATCATCCAGGGCGATCACCTGGTCCAGAATTTTTAAAGCATCTTTCATTTTTTCTTGCGAAAAGAGAAGCGCTGATTTAATCAAGAGCGCATCAATGTTTTCCGGCTCTTTATTGAGGACAATCTCAACCTTCTCGCTTGTCTTATCCGTCTGCCGGGCTAAAAGCAGGATCCGGCCCAAAAAAACCTGACCCTCAAGAAGTTCCGGGTCAAGCTCTACGGCCTTG
>JAYEFW010000215.1:0-2938 GCA_034658795.1 Thermodesulfobacteriota bacterium | reverse complement strand
ATCGGCAGCATCTTATTTTGGCCGGGACGTGTCAACCTTAAGCACCGGCGTCAAACGGTTGACGATAAAAATCCGGCAGGCAGATGAGGCATATCAACCTTGTTCTTCCATTCTCAAACAATTTAAAGTCAAATTATAAAAGCCTGACCCCTTTGTAAAAAGCCTGACCCCTTTGTAAAAGCCTGACCCCTTTGCTTATAAAAGCCTGACCCTTTTGTGATGTTAAATGACCCCACAAAATTTAAAGTATTCCGTCACAAGCAGGGGCAATCTTCAGATGAACCGAAGCAGCGTTTACCCTTGCGTAAAGGAGTAATGGACATTCCACTGCGGGCAGTGATTTCTCAGGATATCAACAATCGCTTCTCTGATGATCTTGCAACCCTGCATGATAAATCACCAGTTGGCAAATGTATTGAGGATATAAATCACCATGTCGTAAAGAAAGGTCGCGATTTCGTGCTATGGATCCCACAAGTAAAGATCTGGAGTTGCTTCAGGCAATCAGTGATCCTGCATATAGAATCTCCGGTCTGAGTAACCCGGTTCAACCGGAAACAATTCAGTTCACTGGATAAGACTTCATGGCTGACACCCGTAAGATTTTTAGAATCTGTCAGCCATAAAATCTGACGTTTGACACATTTTTGACTTACTGTTATTTCAGTGTGTTACAGGTGTCAACCATATCAGTGCCTTATCAGAATATGTTCAAAAAAAACAGGTAAGCGTAGACTCCGAGAAAATATTCTGTAAGGCACTAATAAAATGTTACGTCAATCTTTGTCCAACAGCAGTTTCGGAAATGGGCGAACGAAGAAACAGTTGTCGGGGAAGATTAGTCGCCACCTGCGACTGTTGCGAGCTCATGGTCTCATTTGCAAAATTCCCAGACAGAACAGATATCAGGTGACGCTTAAAGGAATCCGGTTGATCAACATAGTAAATGCATTTTGGGCTGCATCTATTGAAGATTTAATGAAAATTGCTGCTTGATTTTCTTGTTTTTTTATGACTGACTTTCAGGAGTAAGGTACTAATGTGCCACTTTGCGGTATTGCATTTTTTCTCTTTTTTTGTTAGTAAATAATAAGATGTTATAAAAATGAAAAGCCAAACCTGCCGAAAGGCAGGGACGGAAAGCTGCGGGTCTTTAATAGATAGCCGGGCTGCCTTAGGAAAAGGTAGTCCGGCTTTTTTTTATTAATCCTTAGTAGAGGGTAGTTTTATGAAAACAATATCCATTATACTTGCAGCATGTTGCCTTTTCTTTTTCAGCTTTTCCTGTCCGGCATATTCTGCTATTAATGCTTTTTTAGAAATTGACGGCATTGATGGTGAGTCTGAGGATCCTGCTTATGAAGATTGGATTGATATTGTATCCTGGTCATGGCAAATAAGCAATCCGAATGCTAATAGTAGAGGATCCGGGAGTGGGGCTGCTATCGTCCGTCCTTTGATCGTTACAAAATACATTGATAAAGCCTCTCCTGCAATCGCTTTATCAGTGCTGTTGGGAAAAGCGATTCAGGACGCAAAATTAGTTTTGAAAAAACCCGGGACATCTTACGAACATTTTAGAATCGAAATGACAGATGTATTGATTGCTAATGTAGCACCCAGCGGCAACTTGGGTGATGATAGAACAATTGAGTCTGTAGCATTGGTTTTTTCCAGAATTTGTTACGTATATATTCCTGAAAATATTAGTAATCCAGGTGCCCCCGGCGCAGAAATCAGAAGATGTTTTGATATTGAGAAGAATGCAGAAATTTAGCCTCAATCATCGCCTATTATAACTAACACCGGTAAACGGTAAGGTAAGCCGGTATAAGTACCTTGCAGATAGAGGCAACTTGTTGAGTACCAATCAACTTCTCAAGTTTCTTATTTTTTATTACAGCTTTTCAGGAGTAAGGTACTAATGCTAAAATTAATCTACATTATAGTCGTAAATCTTCTTCTGGTACAAATTAATTATGCCCATGCTGATGTTCTCGTTTTTTCCGGTGCAACCTACCGGGCTATGGGATGCTGTGATACCTTCATGATGCCAAACAAAGAGTCATTTAGTACGCCGGCCCTATACCGTTTAGATTATCTGATAATAAATGATGCCGATTCGATAGCCTACGATTTTACTTCAAGAAGTTTCCATATCTACCCGTCAATAACACCATATGATTTGTTGAAGTCTCATGATGATTTTAAACTTTACAATATTGCTTATGATGTCGCTGTATATAATGGTGATATTTCTCTTTTTGATGTTAGCGTATCCGTTGAAGAAATTAATAGTCTATTGTCTTTAATATATGTAGGCCCCATACGATATGGTGAATTTCTAAATATGATGTTCGTAGAATCTTCAACAGAACCAGATGATAGTGATGGTGATGGAATTGAGGATAGTTCAGATAATTGCCCCAATGATGCAAACTTTGATCAAGCTGACAATGACAGTGATGGCTTAGGTGATATTTGTGATTTAGATGACGACAATGATGGTATGCCGGATAAATGGGAAAACAAGCATGATCTAAATCCATTTGTTAATGATGCATCTGGAGATGCGGACAAGGACGGATATTCCAACTACGAAGAATATCTATCAGGAACCGACCCAAATAATCCTAATTCATATCCATCTGGTCCAGTTCCATTGAAAGCTATGCCCGGGATACTGTTGCTGTTGCTTGATGAATAAGCAGTCTGCATCTATTATGCGGAGTACTCTCGTTATTTTAGAACAAATCAGTTGATGGCAAAGGTTCCCATAATAGCGAAAAAATGGGGTCAGGCTTTTAGAAAAAATGGGGTCAGGCTTTTATAATTTGACAAAGGTGTCTTTTTTGTCTACTATGCCTGCATGGCCAGAAAAGCACGGATACATGTACCGGGTGGCTTCTATCATGTCATGATGCGGGGTAACGGTGGG
>JAYEFW010000214.1:0-2947 GCA_034658795.1 Thermodesulfobacteriota bacterium | reverse complement strand
TATCAATATAGAAGGATGTGTTGATAATACGCACACGTCGTTCCGGGGGATAAATTCTCTTTTCTTTCCTAATAGTCGTCTTGTCAGCACCTTTCTGCTTATAGGTGGTTACAGTACCAGGCCACACGGAAACTTCCTTTTCCTGGTATATCCAGATCTCTCCTCCTTTATCATCCGGTTCCTTTGCGTCAGGCGGGCCAAGCTGGCCTATAAGGTAAGCCCTGGTCATGCCGTGATAGCTTTCAAGGTTTATCTTTGTTGTTTGACAGGCGCAAAGACCTAATACCACTGCTGCTATGAATAATATTGTCTTTTTCATACTGTCTTTCCTCTTTCAAATAACTAAATCACACCTAAATTGAACGGTTTTTTACTCGACTTGCACCAATCTCTTGCGCATCAAGGACTTTTTACAAAGCCGTCAGCCTTGAAGCATTTCACGTGCATATTCAAGAGTTGTCTTTGTAATTTCCATGCCGCCCAGCATTCTGGCTATTTCTTTTATGCGGTCTTTTTCATTTAGCGGGTTTATAGAGGTGATAGTTCTGCCCTGCGAAACATTTTTTGTTATCCTGAAATGATTATCGCCGAATTTTGCGATCTGCGGCAGATGTGTGATGCAGATTATCTGATGATAGCGGGCAAGTTTAGACAGCTTTTTGCCAACTGCTTCGGCCACACTTCCTCCGATTCCGGCATCCACCTCATCAAAAACCAGGGTTTCGACCGATCCTTTCTCGGCCGAAATAGCCTTTAAAGCAAGGACAATTCTTGAGAGTTCACCTCCGGAGGCTATGCTTGCCATAGGTTTAAGGTCTTCTCCCACATTAGGGGCGATCAAAAAACTTGCCTGGTCAATTCCTGTTTCATTTATAGTATTTCCTTTGACAACAAGGTGGGGATCTGAGTTGTCGCTTGCCGGTATTGTTTGTAAAGATATCTTAAATTTGGTCCCGGACATTCGAAGTGAGACAAGCTCCTTTTCAACTTTTTTTGCAAGTAATTTTGCGGTTTGCGATCTTTTAGATGAAAGATCTAAGGATAACATGGATAATTCTCTATGCAATTCCGAAAGCTTTGTTTCAATATCATTTATTTGGCCGGAAATGTTTTCAATTCCGGAAAGTTCTTGATCTATGGTTTCAAGATGCAAAATTACCGATTCAAGGGTTCCTCCGTATTTACGCTTCAATCTTGTGAGGATATCCAAGCGCGATTCCACCTCTTCCAGGCGCTTATCATCCAGTAGTATAATTTTCAGGTAAGTTCTAAGCTCCTCAGCTATATCCTCTATTCGAAAAGAAGCCTTGTTCAGGTCTTTTGCTTTTGATGACAGCTCTGGATCTATTTCACTTGCCCTCTCAAGATTCTTTTTCACTTCAACAAGCCTTTCAACTATAGCTCCGTTTGCGCTGTAAAGTTCTTCAATACTGCTGTACACAGCTTTATAAAGCTCTTCTCCATTTTTTAATCTTATTCTTTCCTGTTCAAGGGAGGCATCTTCTCCGGGTTTTATAGAAGCGTCTATAATTTCTTTTTTTTGAAATTCCAGCAAATTAATGTGTTCCGCCTGCCTATCTCGTATGTTATTAAGTTTACGAAGCTTCTGAATTAATGGAATAATTTCATGAAAAAGCCTGGAATTTTTGGAACGTACAGATATCAGACTACCGAACTGATCAATAACCATCAGTTGAAAATCTTCTTTTAGAAGACCCTGATGAGCATGCTGCCCGGATATGCTGGTCATATTTTCAGTTAGCCGGCTCAACATCTGTATAGTTGCAAAATGTCCGTTTATGTAAATTCTGTGCCGATCTCCGCGGGAAATAATTCTTCTTATCAATAATTCTTCAGATGGCTTGCCACCTTGCTCTTCAAGAATTTTGAAAACTCTGCTTTCCGGAGTTATTTTAAATAATGCTTCAAGTTCAGCAGTTTCAGAGCCTGTTCTAATGAGTTTTGCCGATGCTCTGCTGCCCAGCAAAAGATTAACGGCATTTATAATGATGGATTTGCCTGCTCCGGTTTCACCACTTAATATGGTTAGACCATCTGAAAAGCATATATGAAGATTTTCAATTATTGTAAAATTTTTAATGGAAAGTTGTTTAAGCATACAAATGTATTCGAAAGAATTATGAAGCAAACATAAACAGTTATAATTGCCATGCGGGTCTTTTTAACCCTAAACACGACCGCCACTCCAACGTAATTTAGTCTTTAAAACATCAAAATAGGGTCTGTCCTCCATGGTTATCATATTGATAGGATGGGACCCTTTTTCCACGATAATAGTATCTTTCTCATTTATTTCGAGACTCGCCTGGCCGTCAAAAGTAAGCATAACGTCTGACGACTTTTCTTCAAGCATGATTTTTATGGATACTGATTCAGGAACTATTAAAGGTCGTATTGTTAGAGTAAAGGGGCAAATAGGTGTCATTATTATTCCTTTTACATCCGGATGTATAATAGGCCCTCCGGCGGCAAGCGAATAGGCTGTAGAACCGGTTGGGGTTGCCACGATAAGGCCGTCGGCGCTATAAGTGGTCAAATAGTTATCATCTATATATGTTTTTATATGTGCCAGCCTGGCAAAAGCCCCCCTGTTAATAACCATATCGTTCAGGACAGTTTCGCGGGCGATTTCCTTTCCTTCTCTAAAAACCTTTACAAGAAGGCGCATCCTGGGCTTTATGGTGAAATCTTCATTCAAAATGGATTCAGCCACAGCAAACAGGCTTTCTTCTGTAATTTCCGCCAGGAAACCTACTTCGCCAAACTTTACGCCGATGATGGGGATGTCTTGCTCTCCTATCCAGCAGACAGCGTTTAAAAAAGTTCCATCACCACCCAGGACGAAAATACAAGAAAGATCCGGTGGCGCAGAGGATTCGCCAAGGATCGAAAATTTTCGAGGAGGAGAAGTTTCTTTCCTTACAAC
>JAYEFW010000213.1:0-2948 GCA_034658795.1 Thermodesulfobacteriota bacterium | reverse complement strand
TCCGGTGGTGTGGGAGGGGGCGCTCAGCGATGGGTGTCCCTATCCCGATATGCATAATCAGATGGTTATACCTCACAAGTCTTTTGGGTGAAGACCTGTTCGTTTAGCAATGCGTGACAGCATACGAGGACCTATTTCTTCACGATCATGGAATGCAAAAACAAAATCAGGCCAACCGGAACGGGAGAGAGTACGATGCGAACCACTTGCTTGACGTTTGATGCTCCACCCAATTCGTAACAAGGCTGCCAGAACACGTTTCGCTTTTGTAGCTGGCCACTGACTTATGCGGCTACCGAAAAAATCGCACTTATTTCAGGTATAGTCTCACCATGCTCCAGACGATCTGCCAGAACACGTAAAGTGAGAGTTTGAACTTTTGCAATGGCTTCTTCTTGGGTCTTTCCATACGCCATTACACCTGGGACTTCTAACACTTCGGTAAGCCACCGTCCATCCTCTTCTTGTTCAATCTCAATGGTCAAATGCATGATAACTATCCTCGTAGAAAAAAAGTCAAATTACCACCCCCAGAGATAATGCCATATGGCAAACTTCGCATGCCATATGTCACTATCTCATTTGTGCCATATGCCATATCTTGTATATTTTTGAAAGGTATGTCATATGGCACAAAGACAGGAGGTGGCTTGTTTTTGTTAGTCCTGGAAGGTACCCTGTTTGGGCATTGCGCAATAACTATTTTCCAGATGAAAAGCGCAACCTGTTGCTGCCAGATGGTTTTGCATACGGAAACCAAGCAATTGTCCGTTCACGCCAGTTTTGCTGGCCGGTACCCTGTCTGCATATAATAGAAGGCGAATATGCTCTATTTTCTTTTCGCAGAGCGACCACTCAGCGCCTTAATAGCTGTGAATATTCAATCGCCATGCTATGTGATCAATGCTGAATATTATGTCACCGAATTTTTCATCAAGAAATTACAAAAGCATTAGGGCTTTATAATTACTACAACGGTAAAACCTTTTTATGGTACCACTACCAAAGGTAGTGGTTTAAACCGATTAATAAATAACAGGTAACGAGATGACCTCAAGACGCATAACGTATAACTGAGAAGCCGTGAAGCGATTAACTAAAGCTTATGCAAAAGGCTTGAAAATACGAGTAAAGATGCATTCCTAAAAGGCCTCGGCTTTTCCCTCTGCCGCTCCAATAACGGGTTATGCAAAATTCATGATTCAAACCCATTAAAGGCATAAATTCCGAAAGACAATGTATAAACTGCCAAAACCACATATTCTCAGCCGCTTGTATATCCTCCACCAGTTAACAACAGATATGCGATTCTTGAGATTAGTCCTAAGCAAATAAGTGCAGACCCGCCAGATGCTATTTTCCGAAAATAGCTTTCCTTCGGCTCTTTGAAAATTAAAGTAGCTCCAATAACGCATCCAATAGTCATGGATGCTAAAAGAAAGGATCGCCACCAATCGAAATGATTATAAAATGCGAACAAATAGGCTTGTATGCCAGACAAAATTGCTGCCATCGCAAGGAAGAGATAGCCAAAAAATATTTTCATAGAGTTAGTCCAAAAATATTAAATAATCATCAGGTCGGGTAGAAATACGGCGCACTGCAACTTGGGAAAATGCTTGGCTGTTTCGGCGTTTCCGCTTTACGTGCCCATTTAGCATTCTCCTTATCCGTGTTTCCGCAAGCCCCCCTCTCTTCCCGGACGGTCGAATTTCCCGAGTCCGGTTGGCAGCAGTAGCATTTCCCAAATGTTCCTTCCCAATTTGATCGAAACTTAAGTGCTCGTCCACATACGCCCCTGATCACAGTGGTTTGAACATCCGATAGGTTATTATCCAGTGAGGTTTGCTTCGTTGATCCTGCTCTACATGTCAGGACGAAGTTTCCTTTGGACACCCGCTACTTACCGAGAGCCCCTTTGCCCGCTTAAGGTGTTACCTTTTACGGCGTAACGTCATCTTACATCCCAATAATAATCAGGATGTAAGCATTACGTCAGAGGGAATTACCCCTCCTTCATAGCTCATACTAGCTCATGCGCCAGACCAAAATCCTCTCGCCACCTACGGTCTTCCCTTGGTAGGCAAGTCTTTGCAGGTTGTTACGAGTCCCTGCTGGAAGTCGGCCTTTCCCGACGTTATCTCTGTAAGTCCTTCATTGGATGCTTGATCCCCTACTCCGGTGGCTACTATGCTGCTTTTCCCGTTTTTTCACATAGCACATCGGCCCTCCTCACGTTAGGCCTGGGTCGGCGCACACATTTACCCGAACAGCGATTTTAGTTCGGTCTTTATATCGGAGCTGCATATATTCCTTTATGTTCAGGCCTCCAATTTTGCTCGCCACACTGATCGCCCCTACTATCACGTCTTTCAACGTCCAGCAACTGTGGCTTTTACTTCCGAACACCCCACGGTTTGTTACCTCCCCGTGTCCCGGATATAATAGCCGTCCGAACCGGGCAATTGACGGCAGGGGTCTTTCACCCCATAAGACTTACAGCCCTGTCGGCTGTCCCCATAACGTAAAGCTGAGGGGCTGGGCAACGATAACCGAAAAACCATGATAAAGGTAAAAACTATCGGTCAAATACTGTCTTTCAAAAACGGCACGACTTTGCCCAGTCCACCTCCAGCGCCTGGTTGTGTGCCGGGCACGGCCCGGCTGCTAAATGGTGATATCTGAGACTATGACACATGTTTCAGATAAAGTCCAGCCCCAGCCTGATGGAGGCGAAGGGTAGCCAATGGCAAGGGTGTTAGCCGCAAGGCGCATCTGAAGGAGGCCGGAGGCAAAAGCGTGGGTCGACGCACAGGTATGCCCCCGTATCGAAAGGTAGAGGGCAGGCAGATGAGGCGGGGGGATCCGGGACGAGTCCGCAACACAGGATAAAGTCCTCTATCCATCATGGTGAACTCCGTATATCTGACGATCGTGCGCTGAAAGTA
>JAYEFW010000212.1:9638-12424 GCA_034658795.1 Thermodesulfobacteriota bacterium | reverse complement strand
CTGAATGCACACCTGCAAGCTCAATATGTTCCATAACAGCCGGAACAAATGCGTCAGTTCCGTCTGAAATTGCATCTGCTTCAGCTTCAATGGCATTTTCAAGGAACTTGTCAATTAAAATAGGCCGCTGAGGTGAAATATCTACGGCTGCCGCCACATAATGTTTGAGCATTTCTTCGTCATGCATAACTTCCATTCCGCGTCCGCCCAGAACATAAGAAGGGCGAACTATAAGAGGATAACCGATATCTTTTGCAATATCCAAAGCTTCCTTAAATGAATGAGCCATGCCGGATTTGGGCTTGGGAATCCCCAACTTTCGCATCATCTTGTAGAAGCGGTCACGGTCTTCCGCAAGATCTATGGCTTCAGGAGATGTGCCGAGTATCTTTACACCAGCTTCAGCCAGATCGTTTGCAATGTTCAGCGGTGTTTGCCCTCCATATTGTACAATTACTCCTTCAGGCCTTTCTTTTTCGTAAATACTTAATACGTCTTCTACTGTAAGAGGTTCAAAATACAGTTTGTCCGAAGTGTCGTAGTCTGTGGAGACTGTTTCAGGGTTGCAGTTGACCATTATGGATTCATATCCTGCATCGCGGATGGCAAAAGCCGTATGTACGCAGCAATAGTCAAATTCAATCCCCTGCCCAATCCGGTTTGGCCCGCCGCCGAGAACCATAATCTTCTTACGGTCGCTTACTTTTACTTTATCGGATGCATTATAGGTAGAGTAGTAGTAAGCCGCATCTTCGACACCACTTACCGGAACAGGTTCCCATGCCTCGTTTAGATTCAATGAAATGCGTTTTTCACGGATATCCTTTTCGGGAATGTCAAGAAGCCCGGCAAGATACTTATCTGCAAATCCATCTTTTTTAGCCTGCAAAAACAGATCATCCGGAAGCATTCGGCCTTTGTGTTCTAAAATTTTATCTTCAAGTTCTACCAGCTCTTTCATCTGTTCGATAAACCAGGCTTTTATGTGAGTTTTTTCATGAAGAGCCTGGATATCCGCGCCTTTGCGCAGCGCCTCGTACAGGATGAAGTGTCGTTCACTGGTAGGAATGTTCAGCATATGCATTAATTCGTCCAATGATTTATTGTTGAAGTCTTTGGCAAATCCAAGCCCATACCGGTTAATTTCCAGTGAACGTATAGCTTTCTGAAAAGCCTCCTTATAATTTTTTCCTATGCTCATTACTTCACCAACTGCGCGCATCTGGGTACCGAGCTTATCTTCCACGCCTGGAAATTTTTCAAAGGCCCACCGGGCGAATTTAACTACAACATAATCACCGGATGGAGTATATTTTTCCAGGGTTCCATCCCGCCAGTAGGGAATTTCATCAAGAGTAAGGCCTCCGGCGAGAAGCGCTGAAATAAGAGCAATCGGAAAGCCGGTTGCCTTTGAGGCCAGCGCTGACGAGCGAGAAGTCCTTGGATTGATTTCTATAACCGCAACTTTTCCGGTTTTGGGATCATGTGCGAATTGAATATTGGTGCCTCCGATGACTTCTATTGCCTCAACAATATCATAGGAGTATTTCTGAAGACGTTTCTGAAGTTCAGGAGCAATTGTCATCATTGGTGCTGTGCAGAATGAATCCCCTGTATGAATGCCCATTGCGTCGACATTTTCTATGAAACATACTGTGATCATCTGATTCTTGGAATCACGGACAACTTCCAGTTCAAGTTCTTCCCAGCCCAGCACGGATTCTTCGACCAAAACCTGATTTGCCATACTTGCAGCTATGCCGCGAGCGGCTATTGTACGAAGTTCTTCAACATTGTAAACAAGACCGCCTCCCGTTCCTCCCATGGTGTATGCCGGACGTATTACAACAGGGTAACCAAGTTTTTCCGCAACTTTTTCCGCATCCTCGACGCTGTTAACAGTCTGATTGGCCGGCATTTCAATCCCGAGTCGATTCATGGTTTCCTTAAAGGCCGTACGGTCTTCCCCGCGCTCAATGGCGTCAATGTTAACACCGATGACCTTAACGCCGTATTTTTCAAGAACGCCCGCTTTTGCCAGCTCGGATGAAAGATTAAGTCCTGTCTGGCCGCCCAGGTTAGGCAGCAAAGCATCGGGACGTTCAGTTTCAATAATTTCTGTTAATACTTTAAGGTTGAGAGGTTCTATATAAGTTACATCGGCCGTTCCAGGGTCTGTCATTATAGTCGCAGGATTCGAGTTCACCAGTACTATCTCGTAGCCAAGGCTTCGCAAAGCCTTACAGGCCTGTGTTCCCGAATAATCGAACTCGCATGCCTGGCCGATTATTATTGGACCCGAACCGATAATTAATATTTTATTGATGTCGTTACGTCTGGGCATAAAAACTCCTTTGATTGTGATTGTAATACCTTAGTGCTTTGAAATTGATCACACCTGAAGCTCATGCACGGCCGGTTTTTGTTTCATAAAACTAAAATATTACCTTTGACTCAATTTTTAGACATAGTCATAACTTTCGGTATTATTTATGAAATATAATGGCTGGACTATTTAAAATGTGGCACCTGCATTTTTCTGCATCGAATCTATACACCTTATTGTTATGAATGACAACTTTCATTTAAATTTTTTGAGTTGATTGTAATTTTTGCAACAATTTGATATTAATTGAGTGGTTGACTATTCGACGGGTGGAATACAAAAAAGTGATAAGATATAAGACATTAAATGGGTAGCTTTTTTGAATATCGAATGTCGAACAGGGAATAATGAATGTCGAAGGAAGGAATTTTGCCATTTGATATAGGTTTTTTAAGTCATT
>JAYEFW010000212.1:0-9538 GCA_034658795.1 Thermodesulfobacteriota bacterium | reverse complement strand
AATACAAAAAAGTGATAAGATATAAGACATTAAATGGGTAGCTTTTTTGAATATCGAATGTCGAACAGGGAATAATGAATGTCGAAGGAAGGAATTTTGCCATTTGATATAGGTTTTTTAAGTCATTCAATTGATCTCGATTTTTGTAACAAGCACAAATATTGCCAAACAAAACAAAAACAAAACTTCGTAATTCGACATTCCCTGTTCGATATTCGACATTAAATCAGTATGTTCAATGGCTAAAGATATTATCACCAATGATGTAACTTTTTTGTGTTGCACCTTTAGTGGCTTTGTGGCTGAACTATTACCTTTTTTCGAAGCTGTTAATATTGAATTATGAGAAAAATAAATTTAATTTTTGTTATAATTGCAGTCCTGTTTTTATGCTCATGCGGGTTAAAAGATATTTTTTTGCCTGTTCCTGTCAAGCCTGGCCCTGGGGATGAGTTGTTTTCAAAAGCAGAAAAATTGTATCAGGCTGAATCATACGAGGAATCCCTTAATGCTTATAATGAGTATCTTTATAGATTCCCTGACAGACCTCTTGCCGATGCTGCGCTCATAAAAACAGGGGCAATTTATACAGCGCTTGGAGATTATGCAGAAGCGCGTGATAGCTATAAACGTTTGATTGTTGAATATCCTGACAGCTCTTTTGTGCCTGATGCAAGAGTTGAAGGGCTGGTTACATTTTATAATGAGGGTAAATACGAAAGAGTAATAAGGGAAGCTGACAGCGTTCTGGAAAAAATTGTATCCAGGATTCACATTCTGAGAATGTATGTTCTTGTGGGTGATACTTATATTGCAATCGGTTCACCGCTGGATGCTTTGCATTTTTATACATTAGCATTTGAGAAGTCAAAAGATCCGGAAAGAGAGACAGTTATTTCGAAACTTAAGGAGACAGTCGTACAGCTTGATAAGACAGATATTATGTCCATTATAAAATACATGGGTTATAAACCGCCTGCAGGTATGCTTATGTATCTGTACGGCCTTAAAAAGGCTGAAGAGGAGCAATATGATGACGCTGCAATGATGCTTTCCTACTTTGTCGACAGCTTCCCTAAGCATAATTATGTTGGGCAGGCAAAAAAGATTATAGAAGAACTCAGCGCAAAGGCTGTTTACAGCCGCTATACCATAGGTTGTTTGCTTCCTCTTAGCGGTTATTACAAAGATTTTGGCGTCAAGGCATTGAGAGGAATTGAACTTGCACTTGGGCAATTTTGCGCTCAGGGAGATCGGCAGTCTGTTAAAATAATAATAAAGGATACAGGTTCTGATCCGGATGTTGCTGTCAATGCAGTAAATGAGTTGTTTGAAGAGCATGTTGCAGCGATTATCGGACCAATTTTTACTGTTGAGCCTGCGGCTTTAGAAGCACAAAGCAGGGGGATCCCTATAGTTGCTATAACCCAGAAAGATAATATCGCTGATACTGGAGATTATGTTTTCAGAAATTTTTTTACCCCCAAAATGCAGGTTGAAACAATTGTTTCTTATGCAATTGAAGAGCTTGAGCTGAAAAATTTTGCAATCCTTTATCCGAATGAAAATTATGGTAAAGTGTTTATGAATCTTTTCTGGGATGAAGTTATGGCTTATGACGGGAAAGTAGTCGGGGTTGAATCGTACGAGATTGACAGCGCTGATTTTGCTGATCCAATAAAGAAACTTGTGGGGCTTTACTATGAATTGCCGGAGGATCTAAAAAATACAGAGGAGCTGATTGAAGGCGAAGATAAAAGCGATGATTTTGAAGAAGTTAAGGATGAAAATGAGGCTGATGAGCCCATAGAGGAAGAGGGCTCTGTGGAGGATGAGGAACTTATAGAGGATGATGAGCCAAAGCCTGTTATTGATTTTGATGCTATATTTATTCCTGACTCACCGAAAAGAGCAGGACTTATTATTCCTCAGTTGTCATTTTATGATGTTGATAATGTATATCTTTTTGGTACCAATCTATGGCATTCAGACATTTTAATCAAAATGGCGCGCCAATATGTACAGAATGCCATAATGCCCGATATCTTTTTTGCAGAAAGCTCTTCAGAAAAGGTGAGAGATTTTGTCAGGACTTTTGAGAAGACTTTCAGGGAGAGGCCCGATTTCATAGAAGCTGTAGCTTATGATACCGCAATGATGTTGTTTCAGATAGTCAGCCGTCCGGATGTCCGATTTAGAAGCGCAGTAAAAAATGAGCTAATGAAACTTACTAATTTTCAGGGGGTGACAGGTCTTACTTCATTTGATAATAACGGGGAGCTTAAGAAAAATCTTTATCTTCTTAAAATTAAGGGTAATAAATTTGTTGAGCTGGAATAGTAACGGTTTACTCATTCTTAAATGAACTCTGTCCTGTTGCATGAAGCACACTTAGCCACAATTTACCGTTTGGATCAATTTTTTTCCGCTTGCCGGCTGAGGCGCCCATTGGGATATGAACAAAATAGTTGTTCCAGTGGCCGATTAGAACTCTCGTTTTTCCTGCCATGCCGGCATGAACGGCATCACGTCCCAGAAAGCTGCAAAAAACATGGTCATTTGCATTTGCCGGCAGACTCCTAATCATATAACTGGGATCAATATATTTAAGTGATAGATTAATGTTTCTGGATTGGAAATAAGATATTATTTTGTCTTTTAAAAACAGCCCTATATCCTTGAGCCTGATGTTTCCTGATTCATCACGTTCACTTTTATTGATTTCAAAAAACTTCTGGCCTGCTCCCTCAGCCACCAGTATTACAGCATGCTTCCTGAGATGGATACGCTTTTCAAGCGCGTTTAAAAAACCTTTTGGCCCTTCAAGATCAAAATCGACTTCCGGTATGAGCACAAAGTTTACATTCTGTTGAGCGAGGGCGCTTGTTGCCGTTATAAAACCGGAATACCTTCCCATAAGTTTTATAAGTCCTATTCCGTTTGGATATCCTACAGCTTCATTGTGGGCTCCCCTGATCGCCTGTGTGGCCATTTCAACAGCGGTATCAAAACCGAAAGTCCTTGATACCATATAAATATCATTATCTATTGTTTTCGGTATTCCAATGACACTTATTTTCAGGCCCATTTTTGTTATGGTATTGATTATCTTGGTTGCAGCCATAAGTGTTCCATCGCCCCCGATCATAAAAAGGATGCCTATGTTCATTTTCTGAAGGGTATTGACAATTTCCTCTATTGACTGCGCTCCTCTTGAAGACCCTAAGATTGAACCACCCATTTCAAGTATATTGACAACTGATTCAGGCTTAAGATCCATTATCTCGTGGCCGTATTTTGGAATAAAACCCTGGAGGCCGTATTTTATACCATAGATATCTCGGACCCCGTAACTGTAATGAAGTTCCAAAACTATTGAACGAATTATATCATTAAGACCAGGGCATAGCCCGCCACATGTCACAATTGCACACCTTAGTTTGCCGGGATCGAAAAATATTTTGCTTCTGGGACCAGCTATTTCAAATGATGGAGGTATTTCCCCTGCCTTGAAAGTCTTTATAAGCCTCTCAAATTTTACGTCTATTAATACCTTGTCATTATCGGAAACGAAATTTTGACTTTTTGCGCTTTTTTCCCATCTTCTAATCGGTGATAATATTTTTGGCTCACCTAAAGTCTCTATTTTTGCGTCGATGGAATTATAATCCATAACCAACCTCAATAATTTAACAGTTTACAGTTCACGGTTTACGGTTCACAGTTGCCAATTATTTTACTTACCATTAAATTTAAAATCACCTTTACCTAATATATCGTGGAGATGCAAAATACCCTCAATTTTTCCAAATGAATTAGTTATTGGGAGGATAGTTATCTGATACTGTTCCATTATGTTAAGTGCATCATAAGCCGCAGAATCAGGGCTGACAGTTTGTGGATTTTTTGTCATAACATCTTCGACTGCAAGTTCAAAAATGTTTTTTTTCTTTGCAATAATACGCCTTATATCACCATCGGTTATTATACCTGTAAGGATTTTATCTTTTGTTATTACAAGAGTTGTTCCCAGTTCAAGACGATTGATTTCATCTATAGCGATTTCCATGCTTGTTCCCGCGAAAACTCCCGGCACAGCCTCTCCTGTCAGCATGATATCTTTAACTTTACTGGAAAGCCGCCGGCCCAATATGCCTCCTGGATGAATTTTTTTGAAATCGCTGGGTTTAAAATGTTTTTTATTAATGAGAACAACAGCAAGCGCATCCCCCATTGCAAGCATGGCGGTTGTGCTGGCAGTAGGCGCAAGGCCTAAAGGGCATGCTTCTTTTTCGACACCAACGTTAATTACTATATCACTGTGTTTTGCCAGGGTTGAATGTATATTCCCTGTAAAAGCTATAACCTTGCACCCTATCTTGCATATGCTTGATAAAAGGATATTAAGCTCATCGGTTTCACCGCTGTAAGAAAGAGCAAGGAATATATCATCCTGACATACCATGCCGAGATCTCCGTGCATGGCTTCAACAGGATGTAAAAATATTGATCTTGTGCCTGTGCTGTTCAGGGTGGCCACGATCTTTCTGCCCACTATTCCGGATTTGCCGATACCGCCTACTATTACACGACCGCTGGAATTGAAGATAAGTTCCACCATTTTGGAGAAATTGCTGTCAATCCGGTCTGTCAATCCAAGTATGCCCTCTGCTTCTATTTTAAGAACCTCAATTGCTTCTTTAATTGTCATATATATTATTTCCTTATTTGTAATAGTTCACCACGGATTTTCACTTAAATTACACTGAATTATCAAAATACTCTTCTCATCATTGCGAACGTCTCTGTTTACAATTTTCAGTGAAACTCCGTGTTGTTCCGTGATGAACTTTTGCCATTTTTTAAAAAAAGCCGAACTGTTACCCTTAATTAAAAGGTTTAAGCTAAGTTGTCAATTTTTCGATTAAAAATCAAGCGCTCTTTTTTTGTTTACCACTCCAACAAGAAGCTATCAATTTTTAGTTGACAATCAATTTTTAGTTGATTATATATTTCGCCTGCTTTTCTGAAGAGTATTTCTTGAAAGCCGGGGAGACTTAATGTTTCTGAGGCTTTTTTTTGGATTTTATAAGGTTCAAGGTAAAAAAGGAGGTGGTTGAATTGGTTTGTTCAACTGTTAGAGAAGGTGTGAATTGCCCATTTATGACTGCAAAGGGATGTAATTATAATGGCGGGATTTGCCATGAGATTGATGAGAAATGTAAAGGATGTAACCGCAGTGCTGAATTTCCATCCGGTTGGTACTGTACTGTATATCCGGATCCATCTTTAAAATGGAAAAATGGGGACTGTAACTTTGCTTCTCATGTTTCCGCAGCATCAAATGGTAAAAAAGCAAAGCTTAATCCATTAAAGGCATCCAAGAGAAGCAACAGATAATGTTGCTTTCTATCTACAGATAATCCCCGCTTAATTCAAGCTAAATTGAGCGGGGTTTATTCATTTTAAATCATCCTTTTTTAAAGCTCTTTTCCCTTGACATTTTTCCCATCTAACCTGTAAGACCACTCAGATACAAACTCGTAACACTTTAACCTAAATTGAGCGCTTTTTTACTCGATCTGCGCCAATCTTTTGTGCATCAAGGACTTGCGAAAAGTCTTGACATATCCATTGGTATGCCTGCGATTTTCGCAAACCTTGCTGCATCAAGATCTTGGCACATTTCTTCGCAAAAAAAGCGCTTAACTTAGGTATAACTTTTTGAATCAGGGTTCAGGAACTTTTCCTGATCCCCGGCCCCCGACCCATGGAGCCATTTTTCGGAGGTTTTGTTTATGAATCCTATTGCGATACAGCTTAATAGTATTATCGATAAAGGGAATCCCTATGTAATGGGAATGCTGTCTAAAATTGGTAAAAATCTTTTTTTCCCAAAAGGCATCTTGAGCCAGAGCGCAGAGGCAAAGGAAAAAGCCTATAAGCTTAACGCAACAATCGGTATAGCTAAAGAGCAGGGTAGAACCATGCATTTTAATTCGGTTGTATCGTCGATAAAGGAAATTCGTCCCAGAGAGTCATTAACTTATGCTCCATCATTTGGTGTTCCCGCCTTAAGAAAGATATGGCAGAAATCTCAATTTGAAAAGAACCCTTCTCTATCCGGCAAATCCATAAGTATGCCTGTGGTTACATGCGGTATTACTCATGCCATCAGTGTATTTGCAGATGTCTGGGTGGATCCGGGTGACGTTATAATATTACCCGACATGATGTGGGGAAACTATAACCTTATTTTAAATGTTAGAAAAATGGCAAGAATCAGCAAATATCCTATTTTTTCAGAAAAAGGGGGATACAACCTTAAGGCCTTTGAGGAAAAGGTAAGGGATGAGGCAAAAAAACATGAAAAGATCATCGTTTTGCTTAATTTTCCGCACAACCCTACCGGATATACTCTTACCGAGAAAGAGGCAGACAGCATAGTTAAAACTCTTATTGATGTAGCAGAAGGGGGAACAAACATAATCGCTGTGTCTGATGATGCTTATTTCGGACTTTTTTACGAAGAAGGGATATTAAAAGAATCTATATTTGCACGTCTTAATGGGCTGCACCCCAGGCTTCTCGCTGTAAAGCTTGATGGCGCAACAAAAGAGAACTTCGTGTGGGGCTTGAGGGTAGGTTTTATTACGTACGGATGTCAAACCGAAGATGATCCCGCAAATATTTATGACGCTCTTGAAAGAAAAACCGCCGGAGGTGTAAGAGGCTCCATATCCAATGCATCACATCTGGGCCAGTCTATAATATTAAAGTCTATGCAGCATGTAAAATATCCTGAAGAGAAGACAGAGAAGTTCGAAATACTTAAAAATAGAGCAGCGCGAGTTAAAGAAGTTCTTTTGGATTCCAGATACAAAGACGCCTGGGATGTTTATCCCTTTAATTCAGGGTACTTTATGTGTATCAGACTAAAGCGGGTTGATGCTGAAAAACTCAGGCTTCATCTTCTGGAAAAATACGGAGTCGGGCTTATTTCCATGGGAGAATCCAATTTAAGAATAGCCTTTTCATGCCTGGAAGAGGACGATATCCTTGAGTTGTTCGATATCATATTAAAAGGGATTGAAGATTTAAGGGCAGGGACCGGGGGTTAGGGATCCCTGTCACAAAAGGGCTGTATTTATTAATCAATTTAAGAAAATCTTACAGTCCGTTACCGGCAGAGAAAGATCTGTTAATATAGCTCTTGCCGGTAAGTGGACTCTTTATTTTATAGCAATTGGCGTTATTGCCGGTCTCGGCTCAGTTGCTTTTCATTATCTATGCCAGCTTGGAATTCATTACTTTATGGATTTTATAGCTGGTTATAGACCTCCGTTCCCTGTTGGTGAGCATAATCCTCTGTCACCAACAACGACACCCCTTAATAGATGGATTCTGCTTTTTCTTCCTGCTTTTGGAGGAATTCTGAGCGGCTGGCTTGTATATTCATTTGCACCGGAAGCAGAAGGACATGGAACAGATGCCGCCATTGATTCATATCATAGAAAAGGCGGCTTTATGCGAGGCAGGGTTCCAATTATAAAAACCATAGCTTCGGCCATCACTCTTACAACAGGAGGTTCAGGAGGCAGGGAGGGTCCTATAGCTCAAATTGGGGCGGGATTTGGTTCATTTCTTGCGACAAAGTTAAAGCTTTCCGACAGAGAGCGCAGGATAATGATGGCTGCCGGCGTGGGTGCCGGTGTAGGAAGTATTTTCAGGGCTCCTCTGGCAGGAGCACTTTTTGCTGCCGAAGTCCTATACAGAGATCCTGAATTTGAGTCCGAAGTTATTATACCTGCGGGGATTTCTTCCGTTGTTGCCTATTGCGTGTTTTGCCTGGTTTTTGGCTGGGGGTCTCTGTTTGAGTCGCCGGATTTTAAATTCCGCAATCCGTTGGAATTAGGACCTTATATCGTTCTTGCTTTGATTCTTGTAAGTGTAGGTGTTTTTTATATTAAATCATTTTACAGTGTAACCAGATTTTTTAAATCATTAAATATTCCAAATCACATAAAGCCGGCTATCGGTGGACTCTGTACGGGCATAATAGGTTTCTTTTTGCCTCAAACCCTGGCTTTTGGATATGGTTTTGCTCAGAAAGCGATTTGTAATGAGCTGACGATACCTTTTTTGCTCTTTCTTGCAGTCGGCAAAATTTTAACAACATCATTTTCTATTGGTTCGGGAGGGAGTGGGGGTGTTTTCGGGCCTTCGATTGTAATCGGCGGAGCAGTAGGCGGTGTGGTTGGAAAAGTTTTCAATCAAATTATGCCGGGAATCGTAACTCAGCCTGGAGCCTTTGTAATTGTAGGTATGGCCGGCTTTTTTACGGCTGTTTCAAATACTCCTATTTCAACCATTATATTTGTAAGTGAGATGACCAATTCTTATCATCTGCTTTTGCCGAGTCTTCTTGTTTGCTCTGTGTCTTACCTTGCAGCTCAGAAATGGACTATTTATAAAAAGCAGGTAAAAAGCAAGATAGATTCTCCGGCACATGCAGGAGATTTTTTTGTAGATATTTTGCAAACAATTAAGGTGAAGAATTTAATGCACCTCGTGAAAAAGGTAACCCTGATCCCTCAGGACATGCCTTTTTTGGATTTTAAGGAGTTTTTTTCAAAAACAAAGCAGCATTATTTCCCTGTTATGGACCAAAATGAAAGACTTGTCGGAATGTTTTCCAGTACTGATATCAGGGAGGTGCTCTTTTCGCAGGAGATCGAACAACTTGTTGTAATGCAGGATATTGCTACACCTGATATAATTGTAACTACAGCCTCAGAAGATCTTAACTCCGTACTTAGAAAGTTTACCATAAAAAATATAGACAGCCTTCCTGTAGTTAAAGATGATGACCATGGTATTCTTGTCGGAATGCTGAACAGGAGAGAAGTAATTTCTTTTTACAATCAGCAGGTACAGAAGAAAAAGAATAAGGCGGAAAAAAATTAGGTAGCTGTTCACGGCTTGAAACTTGAAATTGGAAATTGGGAAGAACAGTACAAAAGCATGAAGGCCAAATTGTTACTTAATATTTAACGTGCATTAAAAACAGACCGTGCGGAGGGGCTGTGGCTCCGGCTTTATTGCGGTCCATGGAAAGAAGTATTTGCTTGAAGTCGTCAGGTGTGATTTTGCGAAGCCCTACATCTACAAGAGTACCAACAATATTGCGCACCATATGCTTTAAAAAACCATTCGCTTCTATTTCAAAGTAAAGATATTGATCATTTTTTTCCTTAATCTTTGCATTAATAATATTTCTTATTGTATGTGACCTTGGGCTTCCCGTTCCTTCAAATGCCTTAAAATCATGTGCGCCTATAATGTGTGATACAGCGGATTCCATCGCATTAAGATCAAGCTTTTTGCGTATGAACCATGCATACTGCCTGCCAATAGCGGCAGGTGTATAGCAATTTAAAATTCTGTAGCTGTAAGTTTTGTTTTTTACATCATATCGGGCATGGAATTTTTCATCAACCTCCTTGCATTCCTTTATTACAATATCATCCGGCAGGAG
>JAYEFW010000211.1:0-2964 GCA_034658795.1 Thermodesulfobacteriota bacterium | reverse complement strand
CCCGACATTTTTTGGTTAAAATACTCTTCAATAGAAACCCATACACGCTTATTGTTTTCCCTCTCATAACGTATCCTCTTGCAATGCATGCATATCGGAAGATTAGATTCGTATACCTGCAGACGTCTTTCCGCTCTTTTCAATTGTATGGCTCTTTCAATAACAAAAAGAAGTGTTTTCCCAAGATTCTCTGTCTTTTCAGCGACAAAATCGTCTGCTCCGATCCGCATTACCTCAACCGCTGTCTCAACACTTTTTGTGTTAGACAAAATTACAATGGGAACACAATTATTTCGAAGCCTGATATTTTCTATCAATTCCAGGCCGTTCATCTTCGGGATGTTTAAGCCTGTGACAAGAATATCATATTTCAGCCCTGTCACGTTTTGCAGAGCGGCCTTGCCATTTTCCACGCATGTAACCTCATACCCGCCGCCTTCAAGGAAAGATGTAACCCTACGGACGATTGAGGGAGATTCATGGACAAGCAATGATTGTTTCATAATGATAACTGGTATCCTTTTATGTTATGTTTTTCCAATTCCAAGAGCATATATTTTATTATATAATGAACTTCGACTTATGCCCAGAATCCTGGCGGCCTTTGTCTTATTGCCCATTGTCTCTTCCAGTGCCTTTAATATAGCTTTCCTTTCCGCGTCCCGGCCAGCGGCCTTGATTACGGTTTTAAACGGTTTCAACTGCCTGCTTTTATGCGACATCGTTTGTCTGACAGGCAATGGCAGCGAAGCTCCGTCAATAAGTGAACCAGCGCTTAGAAGTACCGCACGTTCCATGACGTTTTCAAGCTCTCTGACATTTCCAGGCCATGAATTTTGCATAATGGCATACTTAGCATCCGGCGTGATATCTGAAAGCTCCCTGTCGTAAATCATGGCATATTTTCGCATAAAGTGATATGCCAGCATAGTGATATCAGACCTTCTTTCCCTCAACGGAGGCAGATCGACAGTGACTACAGCCAACCGGTAGTAAAGATCCCCTCGGAAGATCCCCTCATGCATTGCCTGCTCAAGATTCAGATTTGTGGCTGCTACCACCCGCACATCTCCTTTAATGCTCGTAAGGCTGCCTACCGGCCTTACCTCTTTTTCCTGAAGCACGCGGAGCAAATTCAACTGCACGGCCGGAGAGATGGTTCCTATTTCATCCAGGAAAAGCGTGCCCTTGGCTGCCGCAATAAACAAGCCTTTTTTATCTTGAACCGCTCCGGTAAAGGCCCCCTTGACATGGCCGAAGAGTTCGCTTTGCAAAAGATGTTCCGGAAAAACACCGCAATCCACAGCAATAAAAGGTTCATCTTTCCGGCTGCTCAGGTCGTGAATAAGCCGGGCGATCAACTCCTTGCCGGTACCGCTTTCTCCCTGGATCAGGACTGTAGCCTGGCTGTCTGCTACCCTGGCAATGAGTTTCAACACATCCCGCATGGCTTTGCTTTTTCCGATAATCTTTTTAACTCCATCTTTGTCTTTCAGCTTTTCGCGGAGTCGCTTGACCTCATTACGAAGTTCGCAATATTTTAAGGCCTTGCCTGCTACCAGAAGAATATCATCTTTGCGAAAGGGCTTGGTCAGATAGTCGAATGCACCTGTCTTCATAGCCTCAACCGCAGATTCGATGGTACCGTAGGCCGTAATTACAATAAAAGGAATGTCCGAATATCTGGCTTTTACCTCCTTTAACAGGTCCATGCCGCCAAGGTCAGGCATCAAAAGATCAGAAAATATCAGATCAAAGTCATTCTTTTCCAATAGACTGATCGCCTCGGTTCCACTAGCCGCGGTTCGCACCTCATGGCCTTGCCTTGTGAGAATTTTTTCAAACAGCTTGAGCATGTGCTGCTCATCATCCACCACTAAAATCTTTGCCAACACCGTATCCACCTCAATCTTGATGAACTCGTAAAAACTAGATTATGCCACTCTGCGGCACTGCATACAAAATAACTTTTGCGTAATGAGCTTCAGCAAACAACCACCTTCACCGGAGTAACGACTTTTTACGACGCCATCAATCTTTTATCGGAAAATAAAGGTTGCATATAGTTCCTGCTCCCTTTTGATTCTCTATTTTAATTTTTCCTTTGTGGTCTTCCATGATACGCTGACAAACAGAGAGCCCCAATCCTGTCCCCTTGCTCCCCTTGGTAGTAAAAAAGGGATCAAAGACATGCTGGAGAGCCTTTTCGGATATCCCGTTACCTGTATCTGATACGCTGATCCGAATCCAGTCGCCGGGTTGCGGCGACCGCGCTTTGTGTACAAGACTGATACCAAGAGCAAGAATACCTGCGTCAGGCATTGCCTGAATAGCATTAATCATAATATTAAGAAAAACCTGCTGGATAAGCTGTGGATCAACCTTGATGGAGGGGAGCTCCATTTCAAAATTCCTTTTGATACTAACCTTGTTTTTCTTGATTCTGGGGGTCAGCAACACAATTGAACCTTCAAGAAGTTCAACGATGTCCACAGAAATTCTCTCTGGGGGCCTTAACCTGGCAAAGTCCAAAAGGTTTTTTACAACGCCTACACACCTGGCTGTTTCTTTTTCGATAATTTTGATCGGTTCAATCAAAGGATCATTCAAAGGAATCTCATCTAAAATATCCTGGACAAAGCCGAGGATAATGCCAAGGGGATTGTTGATTTCGTGGGCAATGCCCGCGGCCAGCTCACCCATGAAGGCAACCTTGCTGGATCGATGAAGCTGAGCCTGCAACATATTTCGCTCTACAAGCAGCCTGCGGTATCGCTCCTCATCTTCCCGTGTTTTTACTTCCCGGATCCGCCTGGAGGTTACATCCCTGACAGTTATAAGCAGATACCGCGCCTGCCGGTAATCAAAGGGGGCAAAAGAAACATTTGCCGTAAACATCTCACCATTTTTTTGCTGAAGATCAATATCAACCTCGGTCGTTCTTTTGATATCAGGCAAACACGA
>JAYEFW010000210.1:0-12456 GCA_034658795.1 Thermodesulfobacteriota bacterium | reverse complement strand
AGTTATCACTTTCAGTATTTCGCCCATTGTTGTCTTTATGCTGCATTGCACATCGTGATTATGAATACTTTCTGAACTGTATGATTCTATTTTAACAAAAACGGACTCTGGAAGAAAGTCCCCAAACCTTATACCAACTTCCTTTGCCGTTTCTCTTGCAGTATCCTCGACAAACTGTGGTGCATTATGAGCCAAAAGGACAAGTTCAGCTTCATCGGGACGTTTCAACATGTCATATGTTGAATGAAGAGATGATTTAAGGCATAATATAAGTTCCTCATAAGTAGGCCTGGCTCTATCTCTTTCAATTGTAAGCCAGGTTATCGATCTCTGAGTATGTGTCGGCAATGGCATCCCTTCATTTTGGCCTGAAAGAACACGGTTGTATGCCTGGGTACAAGGGCATGCAGTAATATGAGTTAATCCTGCACCTGTCAAAATTTTACAAACAGATTCCTTTTTTTTCATAAGCTCTGCAATTGCACAAATCTGTACAGAATCCATCGAGCTTAAGCGTGTCGCCGGCGCCTTCTGAACCATTGGAATCCTGCCGGAAAGTTTTACAAAAGCCTTTGAACATTTCTGTCCACTTTGAACAGATTTAACAAGATTTTCTGCGTACTCTGCAATATCAACAAAATTTTTATTATAAAGCTCCGTTATTGCCTTCTCAATTCTTGACATATGAATTCCTCGAATCGAAGAAGGCAAATCTACCTTAACTTCTGTCTCAAACGGTATTTTACCCTGAGGCAAATTTATCCATACTGTCTTTCTGCATATACCGACATCATTTATCGGCAGAGAGAAAGAAGGTTTCTGCTCTGGAATATCTATGCATGTTTTAAGCACACGTCTGTGTTCTGAGTCAGGGATTAAAGTCTCTATACCATCCCCTGATTCTTTAGAGCCACGTAAAACTCCTGAAAAGTTTTCCATTGTTTACCCTCTTTAATCACAACCTGTTTTGCACGGTCAATAAACTCAAAATTATTGGAATCAAATCGTTCAATTGAAGCTAAAACCTCCCTGATAATTTCAAGCGTATTAAGAATCTTTCTATAAATTTCATTTTTACAGCATAGGCTTCCTTCATGTAAGTGCCTTATACTTATAACTCGTTGCGTAAAAGCAAATGGAAACTTACTGCTTACCTTTAGAAAAAAAGCCCAATCCTCACCTATCATATGAGAATCAAATCCCCCTGCTTCTTCAAAAGCTTTTCTTGTTACTGCTACTGAAGAAGGAACCATGGAACACCATCTGGAAAGATCATAGAAACAGTCATAATAACCTTCTGTAACATTTTCCGGAATCATGAACTCACCACCGTTAACCTGATCTACTGTCCTGGTAACACCATATGCTACTTCAAATCCTTTATCAATTAACATTGATAAGGTATTGGCATGACCTGGCAGCCATTCGTCATCTGAATCAAGAAACATAAGTTTATCCCATGACGCTGCCTCAACACCGGCATTCCTTGCAGGTCCCGGACCAAGTCCCTCAGTCTTTACAATCTTAACAAAAGGATAGGCTCTTTTAACCAGTTCAAAAGTATTATCAATCGATCCGTCATCTACAACTACTATCTCAATCTCATCGGAATCCTGATCAACAACACTATCAATGGCTCTTTTTAACAGGTTGCATCTGTCTCTGGTTGGAATTATGCAGCTTATCATGTCATTTCAGAATAGAAACACTTGGCAGAGTCCTTTAATCTCCCTTCAAGCCTGCTCTGAATATATTTATTCACAATAGGGATCATATCATCTAAATAAATTTCTATCTCCTTTTCAGTTGCAGTTGTCCGGGTTTGTGAAAAAAGGCATTTTCTCTCCCCTCCACCACTTGAAGGGAGGCCGTGGTCTTCAAGAAAATGTTTTGTAATCATTTCCTCATCAAAATCATTATAAACCGGAAAGCGGGTTATTATGCCAAACGATTCTGAAAAAGAAGAAATCCTTGTCATAAATGCTTTGCCCTGTTCAGGAAAATATGATTGTTTTTTCGCATAACCTGCAAGAAGGAGAGGAATACAATATTCTACGCAATATATAATTGCACGAGCATGCATTGCCAGTTTGCAGGCAATACATACAAGATTCTTGCCGTTATACTTAGGCATAAGCACTTCATACTTATCGAGCCATAATTCCTGAAAAAGCCTTCCCATATCAAGTTCTACAAAATTGGATTCCGTCAAGGGCTCATTTGAAGGTACTTGTGACTTTAATATTTTCTCAGCCATTTTAAATCTATTTATTGTAAATGTTGGGAACCGAGACATGCCATTAAGCATGCAAAGCAGGTGTATCACACGTGGAGAAGGAACATCAGGATGTTTTCTAACTGCAGCTAAAGTATAAAGAGAAAGCGAATCAGTCCCTCCGGAAAAAAGAATGGCAAGGTCTTGTTTAATCATGATGTATCTTTTCTCACCCTGTATCTTGCAAATATTTCCCCTGATTTGCCGACTCTGCTGGATAAAAGTTCAAGATTAACTAAAGGTAAGTTTGAATCAACTGGTACATCAACAAGTGATGCAGAGTTTCTATTACCAGATATATTTGGAGTTATAGTAACAACAATCTCATCAACAACGCCCTCTGCAATACTTGAATAATTCAGTTTCCCTCCACCCTCAACTAACACAGATGACGCACCACGCTTTTCAAGTTCCCTTAATAAGGCAACAATTGATAAGCCATAAGGCCCCGATGGGATTGCGACCACCTCTGCGAGACTTCCCACTTTTTTAGAAAGTTTTTGAGCGGCAGAATGACTTGTAAAGATTATTGGAGGATTGCTCTGGTTGAATATAAGTTTCCCCTCTATTGGTATATGACCGGAACCGCTGACAATGGCCCTGATTCGACTCTTTAAATCTGTACCTTCAGGCCCTTTTATTTCAGGATTTTCTTCTCTTAAAGTTCCAGCGCCTATTATACTTGCATCAGTTTCGAGACGCATATTTCTGAGATGCAATAGATCTTCGTGGCTACCAAACTTGGCAGGACTTATTCTTCCGCACAGTGTGCTTGCTGCAATCAATATTACCCTCAAGGTTTATCTCCGAATAAATCCCAGCTTTTCTGAATCTACCACTGTCGAACACAAGTGACTGATAGCGTAAACGTTCAAGTTTCAAGCCGTGAACGACTACCTGATAGCACAATAATAGTTAGCAGTAAACTGTATATACCTCGAAAGGCCACAAATTACAGTTTTTCGCTGACCATGAACACCAATAGCTGCGTTGCTCAGGCTTGCAATAGCCTGCTATTACGCGTCTTCGCGCCTTGCTCTTGATGCTCATTGCTCACCGAAAAAAACGCAATTTGCAACCTTCCGAGGTATAACTAAATTGCGCTTTGCTTAAAACTCTTAATAGAATGGTCGTAATTAGTATGCGATGAGGGATGTGGAACTATCTTCAAATGGGCTGGGTGTTGCGTTGATTCCATTCTGTTGCAGAGCTGTGGCTCGCCGAAGAAATTTATCATAATAAAATCGAGCCGCTTTTGAAGCACGGAATAGGAATAGTGACGAGCGGCTATCTTGTAATTATGATTCACCATTTTTTCTTTTCGTTCAGACGACTTGAGAACTTCCTTTACGCGTTGAATAGTCTTTTTGGTGAGAAATCCGTCCATAGAGACTATATCAAAACCCAGTGGTTCGATATCTCTAACAAAAATGGCATAACGATTGATCATCATGGGTTTTTTAAAGTAGATGGTTTCAAGAAAAGCATTTCCGAATCCCTCATTAAGGCTGGGATAAGTAACGAAATCAGCATGTGGGTAAATATCCCAAAGAGAATATCTATCAGATTTTGAATTATTGTTCCAGGGATCAGCAACGCGAATATTTACCAGGTGAAGATCGACACTATGTTCCAGAGCAAGATCTTTAAGCCATTCTGCATATTCAAAGCCTTCGTCTCCTGCTTCATGAGATATAACCAGCTTACCTCTGACTTCTTTAAATTTTTTAACAAGCTCAATAGCATGTTCAATGCCTTTTCTTTTTATAATGCGGGTAGGTTGCAAAAATACTATGTCGTCGGGTTTTAAACCAATGGATTTTCGGAATTCTTTGCTACATTTTTTATCAACTACGGGTGGATTTTGAAAATCCAGAACATTTGGAATGATGGTTGCAGAAATACCTGTGCGTAGCGCCAGCTCTTCCCTGGCAACAGAATTAATAACCACGTGTTCTATATTAGGCGAGTTGGGAGGGAATGCCATGCGAATGTAATCGCTTACCGCATTTACTGAAAAACGTATCCTTTCCCAGTGGAAATCATGATGGTGGGCAATAGCAGGAATCTGCGTTTCCACAATGGTTTCGGTCAATGCCAGCCCAAGTGGAATATGCATCGGAATGGTGAGAGCATTTTCGGCAATCAAAAGATCAATATTGAACTGCTCAATGAAATTATGGAGATGGGATTTCAACATGGATCTTAAAGCGTGAATCAATTCGGTTAAACAAGGTTCTCTCTTTCTTTTTCCCAAAATCCGTTCATTGATCCATATGTTTTGTGCATGATGAAAATGAGCTTCGGCTACTAAATAGCTCTTTTCAGGCTCCCTATCCAGTTCTCCGGCAAACCAGAAACAGCGGTGTCCATTTTTTTCAAAAATTTCCGCCCACTTGCTTGATTCTAAAGAGACACCGTCTGTACCGGCAAAACGTGTTGAAACGAAACCGATGTTCTTATACATAACCAAAACTAAGCCTCCATGCTGTATCCTGAAGGGATGAATGTTCGGCAGTTTTTTTCATTAATTATATGGGAAAGCAAAAACCGAGCCAAAACTGCTCTGGCATAGCATAACCACCTAATTTAAAAGAACTAAATCGTTATCAAGGAAGGAGACAGAATCAGTTTAACAAAAAACATCGAGTTTATCTTGAAAATAGTGCATATTGTGGTAATTTTTTTTCACATTTTGTCAAAAATTTAACATTTTTTGCCTTGCAAATAACTTTTTTACGCAACCATTATTCCTGGTCGAGCGCCCGCCCTTTAATAGAGCGATACCAGGGCAATTGCATCAAAATTTTAGACCTTTAAAAATCAAATAGTTACGTAATGCAGCAAGCAGCTTATCGGTGCTTATTTTTGAAACTGTATTTGTAACTTATTGATTTATTTAGAATCAAAAATTATGCCAAATTTTGATGCAATCGCCCTGAGAGCGATACTGTTTGGTTTTGACTTTCATATTCCGTGATAGTATAAAATGAACTGGTCCGCAGCAGTTCGTTAAACTCTTACTGATTTTAGCTTAGAAATACCGTTCCGTGAAGGCTTACAAATTATTTAATCATAGAGCAAGTATTACACCAGGGAAATTCAATATGAAAAGATGTGTTATAAATATTATGTCGCTATTCATATCAATGCTATTTGCATGTACCGGTAATAATGTAGTAAAAAAATCCGATACAACTATTTCAGGTATTAAAGAAATAAAAAAGGGGACGTATCTGTATAAAAAAGGATGTTACGAGCGATCACAGGAACACTTCTTAAAAGCACACGAGCTGTTTGTCTTTTCCGACGATTTAAGTGGTGTTGCCATGAGTATGAACAACATAGGCAATGTTTACAGAACAACTGGCCGCATTTTTTCCGCCACACAATTTTTTGATGAATCCTGTCGTATATTTTTATATATTAACGAAATTGAAGGCGCTGTTCAGGCTCTTTCAAACAAAACTGCCGCATTAATAGAAGACGGCAGGCTTGAAGAAGCATCTAATGCTTTAGGCCTCGCAGAAAACCTGGCGAAAAATAACAAAAAGCTTTCTGTAACATTGCTTAAAAACAGGGGGATTCTGCTTATCAGAGAGGAAAAATTCAAAAGCGCTGAAGATATATTAAAAAAAGCTCTTAATAAGGTTGAACCTGTAAACTTTTCAGAAATTGCGGCAATTAACTTTGCCTTAGGCAAACTTATGTTTGAAACAAAGCGCTTTGAAAATGCTGTTGAATATTTTAAAAAAGCTTTATCTGCCGATAAATCTTCAGGATTTATCAAAGGAATTTCAGATGATCTGGCTGCAATTGGGACAGTTTATTACAATCAGGATAAATACGAACTTGCAGTAAATTTTTTTAACCGAAGTATTAAGATTTATGCACTTATTGGAAACGAGGGTAAAGTGCATGAGATAATGGAACTTCTGAATAAGTCTTCAGAAAAGGCAAAAATTAATATAATCGTAACAAAAAATTTCGTTAAAAGATGGCTGGAAGGCAAGTCACTTAAAGGTTTCTGTGACTAAAAGCCTTAGATTTTTGATATGAAAAAACCCAAGTTTCGCATATTGTTGTGCCAGGTTTGGGCTTAAAAAATGATACCACCGAAAACTATAGCGACAATTCTGTAAAATGTGTTAGCTGCACATGGGATGATGTTTGTGGCTTAGATTTAACAGGGCAAGCAAGATTAGGAACGTGGACGAAATAACTTCCTCAAGCATTTTTCAATGGTTTTATTTTAAAATTACGGTGAACGGTTCTGAATTATCTTTTTATAGAAACATACTTTATAGGTTCGCATTCACTCTTTGTAAACGGACTGTCTGCACATTCCTCGCATGATATTGATATTATAACCATGCGAGGTGAAAACTGGCGCTGGCGTATGCTTGGCGCGGCGCTTTATATTGTAGATAAGATCCCTTTGCTTGAAAAATATGATGGTATTATTGTGACCGATCTTTTCAACCTGGCTGATTTTAAAGCGCTTGTTGGTTCACAGTGCCCGCCTGTTCTGGCGTATTTTCATGAAAACCAGATGACTTATCCGCAGCCGCCGGGAGACAAAGGAGCGTTTCAGTTGGGGATAATAAATATTACTACTGCGTTTGTGGCTGACATGGTTGTGTTTAATTCAAAAATGCATAAGGATGCTTTTTTAAATGCCTTGCCGGAGTTCCTGAAAAGGGGGAGTGACTATAAGCCAAAAGGAATTGCAGATAAAATACGTGAAAAGGCAGAGGTGCTTTACCCCGGTATAACTGTGCCGTTTGCAAGGGATGTTGATGCTGAAAAACAGACAAATCCCCCTCTTATTGTTTGGAACCACAGATGGGGCTTTGACAAGAACTGTGAAATGTTTTTCAGTGCTCTTGAAGAGATAGACAACATGGGGCTTGATTTTAATTTGGCGCTTATGGGAGAAAATTTCGGCAAGATCCCCGAGGGGTTTAAAGAGGCGGAAAAGAAGTTTAAGGAGAGAATACTTCAGTTCGGATATGTGCCTTTAAGGGAGGAGTATGAAAAATGGCTTAAACGGGGTGCAATTGTTATAAGCACTGCAATACAGGAGAATTTCGGCATTTCCGTGATAGAAGCAATGCTGATGGGATGTGTGCCACTTTTGCCTGACAGGCTTTCATATCCGGAAATACTTCCTGAAGAATTCCATGAGCACTTCCTGTATAAAAACAGACAGGATCTTATTGAAAAACTTTTACTGATTATTTCAGATTATAAGCGATATGAAGAAATTCAGAGCAGGCTGGCAAAGAAAATGACGTCCTTTTTGTGGGAAAATGTTATCAGCGGGTATGACAGAGCGCTTGAACGGCTTGCGGGATTTTAAAATTAAAAGACAGGATATAAAGGGAGTAAATAAAGAAAAATTTATGGATAGTTTTAATAAAAAAGAGATTAACCGGAGACGAACATTCGGAATTATCAGCCATCCTGATGCAGGCAAAACCACGCTGACGGAAAAGCTTCTCCTTTTTGGCGGGGCGATCCAGCAGGCCGGGGCTGTTAAGGCAAGAAAAGCCGCCAGACATGCCACCAGTGACTGGATGTCGATTGAAAAGGAAAGAGGTATTTCAGTTACAACTTCTGTAATGAAGTTTAACTACAGGGATTTTGAGATTAATCTGCTCGACACACCTGGCCACCAAGACTTTTCAGAAGATACATACAGGGTGTTGACTGCTGTTGACAGTGCCCTGATGGTGATTGACAGCGCAAAGGGGGTGGAACCTCAGACCGAAAAGCTCATGGAGGTATGCAGGATGCGCAACACCCCGATCATTACATTCATAAACAAGCTTGATCGTGAAGGCATGGCGACTCTTGATATCCTTGATGACATCGAGAATAAACTGCAGATCGAATGTACGCCGCTTTCCTGGCCTATTGGCATGGGTAAACGCTTTAAAGGTGTATATAATCTCTTTCACAGACAACTGCATATTTTTGATCCAGGCAGAAAAACTCTTGGGCAGGAAGGGATCGTTATTAATGATCTGTCTGATCCTGCTCTGGATGAACTTTTAAAGGAGCAGGCCGATGAATTGCGTGAAGACATCGCGTTGCTTGAAGGCGCCGTCGATCCGTTTGAGCGCCAACATTTTTTAAAAGGAAGTCAGACGCCGGTCTTTTTCGGAAGCGCCATTAATAACTTCGGTGTTAAAGAGATGCTGGATGCATTTGTGGAACTGGCCCCCCATCCGGGTGTGCGACCGGCTGCTTCGCGTGAGGTTTCGCCATACGAAAAAGAGTTTTCAGGCTTTGCTTTTAAAATACAGGCCAATATGGACCCTGCTCACAGGGACAGGATTGCGTTTGTCAGGATCTGTTCAGGAAAATTTAAAAGAGGAATGAGAGTTGTCCACCACAGAATCGGAAAAGAGGTAACTTTAGCTAATGCGACAATCTTCATGGCACAGGACAGGGAGAATGTGGAGGAGGCATTTCCAGGAGATATTATTGGTATCCATAACCACGGAACCATAAAGATCGGCGATACATTTACCGAAAAAGAACCTTTGAAATTCAGCGGGATTCCCAATTTTGCACCTGAGCATTTCAGGCGTGTGCGTCTGAAGAATCCGTTAAAGGCCAAGCACCTTCAGAAAGGATTGAACCAGCTCGCAGAGGAAGGGGCTATCCAGGTTTTTATCCCTGTTACAGGAAGAGACTATATTCTGGGGGCGGTTGGTGTCCTCCAGTTTGATGTGACTATGGCCCGTCTCAAGGCGGAATATGGTGTGGATGCCATATATGAACCTGTGAATTTTAATGTGGCACGCTGGGTCAGGTGTGATGATCGCAAAAAAATGGTTGAATTTGAGAAAAAAAATATAGCCAACATGGCAAGAGATGCTGAAGGCTGCCTCTCCTTTCTGACAATTAGTGAATGGCAGCTCAACTACTGCATGGAAGAGTGGCCGGAGATAGAGTTTTTTAAGACACGGGAGGTTAACTGATGCAGGGCATAACCCTGCAGGATATAACGCCCGTAGTTGAGGTTGACATTGTGTTGAAAAATGACCAGTGCAATGAGCGTCTGACCGGGGAGATTGATTCATGGCGCTGATCGGTATGCGGGAGGTGTGCTGGGGATTTGGTGATCCACTTCTGCTTGAAAAGGTAACATTTCAGATTGCAAAAGGGGAACGTGCCTGCCTGCTGGGTCGCAACGGTGTGGGCAAGTCCACCCTGCTGAAGCTTTTGGCCGGCGAAATTCTTCCTGACAGCGGTGATGTCTGGCGTCAGCAGGGAGCTACCGTGGCTGCGCTGGAGCAGGATGTGCCTGCGGGATTCGACGGCACGATTTTTGATGTGGTTGCCGAAGGTCTGGGGCCAAAGGGCAGGGCGCTGGCCGAGCACAACAGAATCAGCAGACAGCTTGAGACTGTAAATACCCCAGGACTTGTAAAAAGGCGGGATGAACTGCAAAGCAGGTTGAACTCCGATAACGGATGGGAATTTTTAAGGCAGGTCGAAAGCGTTTTGTCCAGGACCCGGCTCGACACTGAAAAAAAATTCGCAGACCTTTCAGCGGGCATGAAACGACGTACGCTTTTTGCCCGTGCCCTTGCCGGACAGCCTGACATTCTTTTGCTGGACGAGCCGACCAACCATCTCGACATTGACTCCATCATATGGATGGAGGAATTCATTCTGCGCAACGTAACAACCCTGCTCTTTATCACCCATGACCGCGCTTTTCTGAAAAAGATCGCCAACCGGATCATAGAGCTGGATCGGGGCAGCCTTGTTTCCTACAACTGTGGCTATGGAACCTATTTGGAACGAAGAGATTCTGCTCTTGAAGCCGAAGAAAGCTGGAACAGGGTGTTTGACAAAAAACTTTCAAAGGAGGAAACCTGGATCAGGCAGGGTATCAAGGCCCGCCGAACCAGAAATGAAGGGCGTGTTAGAGCCCTGAAAAAGATGCGGGCAGCTTTTCGGGCGCGCCGCAGGCAAATCGGTAGTGTCAGAATACAGGTTCAGGAAGCGGAAAGGACAGGAAAGCTCGTTATCGAAGCAAAGAATATCAGTTTCCTGTATGGCGAAACCCCTATTATCCGGGATTTTGCCACTGTAATCATGCGCGGGGACAAGGTAGGTATTATCGGCCCCAACGGCGTTGGCAAGACAACTCTGTTAAAAATCCTTTTAAAAGAAATTTCTCCGCATGAAGGGCGTGTCCGCCACGGCACCCATCTTCATGTGGCCTATTTTGACCAGCTCAGGGCGCAACTGGATATAAACAAAACTGTCCGGGAGAATATCGGCGAAGGCAACGATTTTATCATTTTTAATGGCCAAAAGCGCCATGTGATAAGTTATCTTCAGGATTTTCTCTTCTCACCGGAGAGATGCCGTACGCCGGTGCATGTTCTTTCCGGGGGAGAAAAAAACAGGCTGCTGCTGGCAAAGCTTTTTACAAGGCCGGCCAATGTTCTTGTGCTCGATGAGCCCACCAACGACCTTGATGTGGAAACCCTGGAACTTTTAGAGAAACTTCTTTTTGAGTCCCAGGGAACCCTTTTACTTGTAAGCCATGATCGGGCTTTTTTGAACAATGTGGTTACAAGCACACTGGTCTTTGAGGGTCAAGGCCAGGTGAACGAATATGCCGGTGGTTACGATGACTGGCTGATTCAAAGACCGCAGCCCAAACAGGAGCGTTTGCCGGCAAAAAAGTCTTGCAATAAACACGGGCCTGAAACCAGTCGCCCGAAGGAGCGCAAGCTCGGATTTAAGGAAAAGCGGGAACTTAAAGAGCTGCCCCTTAAGATCGACACCTTTGAAGCTGAGCAAAAGGAACTGTATGCGATCATGTCTGATCCCATGTTTTACAAAAAGGAAAAAGAAGAGATCGCAAATGTCCAGGCACATCTCACTGAAGTGGAAGATGAAATCAAAGCAGCCTACCTTCGCTGGGAAGCGCTTGAAAGTCTTGAAAAGGGGTCAGAGGCAGATGGCGATCATTTTCGACATGATTAATAGTGCCCGGTTACACCCGTTGCCACTAAAATCAATCATATTTATCAGGGAAAAAGCCCCCAGGCTAGCCGATTCGGCAATCTTAGTTGGGTTTTCGTGATGTTTTCATTAGAGAGTCACGATAATATCCCAAAAATCCAGCCTAAAATCCTACGTACGTTTGCCCAAGTGAATTTTTTCAGGTACATTATTTTAAAAATAAAAAAGAGGTTTGTTTTTCGTAGGCTGTTCCAGGCAGTGATAAAAATATTGGCATCAAGGCAATATTGACCACTCATAATTGCCTGCCTATCTCTAAAACATAAGGAACGCGCTTTAAATCAAATGCTTGACAAAGTTTATGTAATCCAAATTCCTTGTTGTGATATGCCTGAAAAAGGGCATTCGCGTAAATATGTCCGTATTGATTAAGCACTTCCTGCGGACGGTTTCTGGAAGGTCCGCCAGTGCTTTCTTTAAGTTTCTTTTGCAACTTTCTATATTCAGCCTTTAATTGTGCCTCAAAACGTAGATAATCGTCCTGATCAATTAGCCGCAATTGTCGGAGTCGCACCAGGCAGGCATAAGCACTGACCTGAAAATCACTGGCGATACTTTTTATCTCATCCAGATCATCTATATTTATGTTGTGAATAGCAGTTTGAAACTGAGCAGCAGGCATTAATACATTGCCGGACAACTCATCACACCATCTTTCAACCCGCTGGTGATGCGCGCCCCAGTCATCAATCGCGCTTTCCTTTCTAAGCAGGTGTCCTAACTCATGAAACATGGTAAATGATTGGGCCTTTTTTGCATCTGAATCATTGATAATGATGATCGGTAATTTCTGATGGTAAATAGCCAGCCCGCGAAACAGCGCCTTATCCACATGAGACCACCCCTTGTACTTGCTGGTCATAAAAACAAAAATCCTTTTTTCTTCCAGCATTTTTTTCCATTTAGAAAACTTAAAACTCTCTTCTGCTATGTCTAACCAGTCACGCACCTGTTGCGCCGCAAAATCTGACGCAGCATTTCTTTTCAACGCCGGCGGATGAAAGGCAGTCACCGGTTCGCCCATATCTTCGCGCAGTTCTAAAATCAGCTCACGGAAACGGTCAACCCGAGCGATCAGGCTGCGAACATTATGTTCACTGAAAACATCTGCATTGCTGTCG
>JAYEFW010000209.1:0-12474 GCA_034658795.1 Thermodesulfobacteriota bacterium | reverse complement strand
ATCCAGTTCCGGCCAATAAAAATGACCTGGTGTTGGTTCTTCAACATTAAGTATTTTACCGACAGGAGCATCTTTGAACCATGGAAATTCCTCATAGGACATGAAAAGCTCTTTCTCTCTTGTCAGAAGCCAGATGCCATGGATAGAAATATTAGTAATCTCAACCACTAAAGTGCTTTTGCCAAGTGCTTGTGAGTTCATCATAATGCTCCTCAATGATTTCTTCGATCTGTTTTAGTTGCAAGCGTGTTAAACGATAATTCCTTGAAAGCTCAATCTCTGGTACCAGCCAAAACTTTGCTTCACCATCTCCGCAGTAAACATGCACATGCATTCTTGTCTCTTCTCGGGAAAAGAAAAAGAATCGATAACCTTTTTCACGAAATATGGTTGGACTCATATTATTCCTTAATTCGTATCGCCCAGGATGAGGAGCGCGCAGTTTGCGTCTGTCTCAATCCGTTTGATGTCATAGCTATCGCGCTTGCACGGCATTTATTTTTTGGCGCTCCTTCATCCTGCCTGATATGCCATCAGGATCATAGTTGTTTGATTGCTTTTTAAAATAAGGCGGATCAAAAATAATCAGATCCGGTTTGGTTTTACCTTTTATCGGCCAATCGTCTCCGAAACGTTTATCACAATCATTCCAGTTCCACATGTCCCATGTCCGCAGTCCCCAGTTAAGCGCCTTGAATCTATCAGGATCGCTTTTGCCCTCTAACGCAATGGACCAGACCATCGGCTCTGTCCATCCATGCTTTTCAGCTACCTGGGAGACTGTAAATCCTTTCGATAAATCAGTATTTACAAGTTTTGCCAATTCCGGCATTTTTTGTAAATGGATAGAAATAGTCTGTTGTAGTACACCAAGCCGGTTCGCCATTCGCTCCTGTGGGACGTGAAGCCCGTTCATTCGTAATATCTTCAGATCCAGATCCTTCTGGAATGACGCTCTTAAATCAGAGATATAAGAGTCCACTGCCTGCCTTGAACGACCGATTGCCTGCCCGATCTCAAAAGATGTCAAACGGGAATTCTTTTCATATGCCCGTCGGGCCGTCGTTCCGGCTTCATCTTCAGTTAACTGGAGAGGGCCTATCGCTTTTTAGCCGCATAGAGAAGGGGATCCAAACCATCCAGCGTTATAATGTGAACCGGTATTTCGGTTGCGCCGATCTCCTTGTATGCATGCCAGCGATGGGCTCCGTCAAGAATACGGTATTTATCATCATATTCCGGATGAATCTGCACTTCGACAGGATCAATCTTAAACCCATCGCGCATGTTTTCGGCAAACATCGAGACGCGTTTTGGATAAACACCGCTTCTCGGATATATTTCCTCATCCAGGATTATTTGTGTAGTGGGAACTGTGCAGGCTCTTTTTGCCATGATGCCACTTTCTGCAATAATCAGGTTTAAATTGATGCAAAAGCGCCTCTTTTTTCTTTAAATTAGAGTAATTTTTAAAGAAATCTCAACTGCTTGCGATGTGAGCATATGCACTGTGGTTGTGGATGGACTCAAAATTTTCAGCACTTACGGAAAACCAGGTTATATTCTCGTCTTCTTTAAGCTTTATAGCTATATCCCTTACAATATCTTCAACAAACTTCGGATTACTGAACCCGTACTCCGTTATATACTTTTCGTCAACCCGCTTCAAAACAGAATATACTTCGCTTGATCCGGATTTCTCAACAAGTTCGATCATATCTTCTATCCATATAAATTTCTTGAATCTGATGCTAAGCCTGACTTCCCCACGCTGATTGTGAGCTCCGGCCTCACTTATTTCCTTTGAACAGGGACACACTGAAGAAATAGGAACAATCACTTCTGACACAAAATCAATTTTACAATCAGGTCCGCTCGATCCTATAAGCCTGCAGGTATAATCCATAAGGCCTGGTGAGTTGCTAATCGGAGCCTTTTTTTCAATGAAATAGGGAAAAGTTACTTCGATGTGAGAAGAAGCGGCATTTAAATGTTTTTTCATCTGATCGAGAGCATCTGATATTTTTTTTAAAGAAACTTCCGGACGCAAAACGTTGAGGATTTCCACAAAACGGCTCATATGTGTGCCCTTGTATTCGTGGGGCAAATCAACATACATATTTATCGTAGCAACCGTATCCTGGCAACCGTTTCTCCGGTCAAGAACAGTTATGGGATATCGAAGATCTTTTATTCCTACCTTGTCTATTGTTATGTTGCGGTAATCTCTCTGATTCTGGGTATCTTTCATGCTTCAAGCATATACTCTGTTTTTATATGGCTCATGGCATGAAATATATTACCCTTAATTTTTTTATTGCTGCTGTATAGCCGCTCCAGAAGAGCTTTTATTTCCTGCCGCTTTGAAGTCTTTGCGCTTGGACATGGATTGACAAAAACCGGAAGTTTCTCTTCGAATGTAAAGCGTTTAATTGTATTTTCATCTACAAAGGCCATGGGTCTGATTATTTTAAATCTTCCCTGGAAAAAAGGCTGGCAAGGAACCATTGTGCTTATTTCTCCAGCATAACACATATTCAAAAAAAGGGTCTCGATAATATCATCTTTGTTGTGCCCTAGTGCAAGTTTATTGCACCCCAGTTCTTCCATAATTTTAAAAAGCCGTTTTCTGCGAAGCCTTGAACACAAAAAACAGGGATTCTCGCGATTTTCCATGCTGTGCGCCAAAACTCCATGATCAGTATGGTCAATTCTAAGATTAAAACCAATTTTACGACAATATTTTTCAAGCTGTCGGCTGAAGCCTCCCTTAAATCCCGGATCAATGTAAACAGCAAACAGCTCGTAATTCACCGGTATGCGGTGCTGACGTTCTTTTAAAACCCACATCATTGCCAGGCTGTCTTTCCCGCCTGACAGTCCTACCGCTATTCGATCTCCTTCTGATATCATATTATAACGGTGCATGGCTTTGCCGGCAGATCTGTTCAGCGCCTTATATGTATAACTGTGTCTTGGCAAAACAAGAGGCTTCCTTAATTATTTTCTTCTTTTTCTTCTTCCTTTAAAATTATCTTGCCTGCAGCAATTTCTCTCAGAGAAACAACGATATCTTCATTTTTCGGTGAACTTACTAAGTATTCAGATCCATCACGAACCTGCCTTACTCGTTTAGCAGCCATGTTGCATAGCAAAAAACGGTTTGATACGCGCCTCAGACAGTCCTCAATTGTAATACGTGCCAAAGCAAAACCTCCTTATTCTTTTTTACAATATATCCAGCAGTTCATAATATCTTTTTCCACCTGGAGCCAGCATTATTATCTCTTCTCCCGGTTTTTTCCCTATAATTGCTTTTCCGAGCGGCGAAGTAATAGATATTCTGCCCCTTTCAATATCAGACTCATCAGGCCCAACAAGCTGATACTCAACTGTTTCACCTGTATCAACGTTTTCAAGAACAACCGTGCTGGCAAATACAGCGCGATCCTTTGGGAGCATGCCGGGATCAATTATATCCGCGCTGGCCAACCTGTACCCTATATCCATCAATCGGCCTTCAATGAATGCCTGCCTGTCTTTGGCTGCTTCAAATTCCGCATTTTCACTAAGATCTCCATGCGCACGGGCCTCTTCAATTGCCTTTATGTTCATGGGCCGATCAATCTTTTTTATCTTTTCTATTTCTTTCTTCAGGGCTTCATAGCCCTCTCTTGTTATAGGTATTCTCTCCAACTCTAAACTCCTCAAAACTTACGTAACAGTTCACAGTTCACGGTTGTCGGTTTACAGTTTTTTTAATGAAGCATGCAACGATTGAAACATTTCAACCGTGAACTGTAAACTGTTAACCGTAAACTCTTACAATCTTACAAATATTTATCTGCCAGAATTTCTGCTATCTGAACCGTATTGGTTGCGGCGCCTTTTCTGATATTGTCGGCAACAATCCACATATTAATGCCGTTCTGAATTGATTCATCATTGCGTATGCGTCCAACCAGCGTTAAATCCTGGCCTGCCGCATCAATAGCAAGAGGATAGATATTATTTGCAGGATCATCCACAACTTTAATGCCCGGCTCATTTTCAAGAAGAGATTTTACTTCATCTGCTGAAACATGTTCTTTTGTCTCAATATTGACTGACTCGGAATGGCTATAAAATACAGGAACTCGGACAGTTGTAGCTGTAACCCCTATTGAATCATCTTCGAAAATTTTCCTTGTTTCGTTAACCATCTTCATCTCTTCTTTAGTATAACCGTTTTCCAAAAATACATCTATATGTGGAAGACAATTAAAAGCAATTCTGTGCGGATAAACATTAATTTCATAATCCAAAAAATTAATCATGGAACGGGTCTGATCAAAAAGCTCATCTATTGCCTTCTTCCCTGTTCCAGACACGGCCTGATATGTAGAAACGACAATTCTCCTTATTCCGCACTTTCTATAAATAGGATTAATAGCGACAACCATCTGAATTGTAGAGCAGTTCGGATTCGCGATTATTCCCTTGTTTGTATAATCAGCTACAGCATGAGGATTTACTTCAGGAACAACGAGCGGTACATCAGGATCCATACGCCATGCGCTTGAATTGTCAATAACCACGCAACCGTCCTCTGCTGCAATAGGAGCAAATTTTTTACTTGTGCCCCCACCTGCTGAAAAAAGCGCAATATCAACGCCTTTAAAAGAACTCTCAATCAATTCCTCAACATCAATCAAATCTCCCCTGAAACGGAGTTTGCGACCTGCAGAACGATGAGAGGCTAAAAACTTAACGGAACTTAAGGGAATGTTGCTTTCCTCAAGGCAGGTTATCATCTGATTGCCTACGGCGCCTGTTGCGCCTGCTACAGCAATATTAAATTTCTTACCGGACATAATTGTTCCCCATGTTAGTAACGGTTTACGGTTTACGGTTGTCGGTTCACGGTTTAGGGACTCCCCTGAAAATAGCTTACCCGGCATAAAAGGGATCAACCGACCGGTTCTATGATCTTCCTATAAAAACGGGTATTTTTATTTATGGAAGTTTCCTACCGTTTTTTAATGATACCATGCCAATGACTGAGTCGTTTTAACTGTGAACTGTGAACTGTAACCCCTTACATTTATCCTTTAATATAATTTACAACTAGATCTCCGACCTCTTTTGTACTATATCCCATCCTGCCGGCAGCTACGTCTTTTAAATCATCACGTAAGACCTTTATAACGCTCTCTTCGATCATAGAGGCTGCCGTATGCTCGCCGATTGCGTCAAGCATAATATTAGCGGCCATTATGGCTGCTATTGGGTTTATTACCTGTTTTCCAGTATACTTGGGAGCAGATCCTCCAATAGGTTCGAACATTGAAACGCCATCGGGATTTATATTTCCTCCGGCAGCTATACCCATTCCTCCCTGTATAATTGCCGCCAGGTCGGTAATGATGTCTCCGAACATGTTGTCCGTCACAATAACATCGAACCATTCGGGATTTTTAACCATCCACATGCATACTGCATCAACATGTGCATAATCCTTTTCTATATCAGGATACTCTTCTCCAATCTCGTTAAAAGCTCTTTCCCAAAGATCAAAAGCAAAAGTAAGTACGTTGGTCTTTCCGCAAAGAGTTAGTCTTTTGGCTTTATTGCGTTTCCTGCAATATTCAAACGCGTATCTGATACATCTTTCGACACCTTTGCGTGTATTTATTGACTCCTGGACTGCAACTTCATCTGCAGTTCCCCGCTTTAAGCAACCGCCTGCACCGGCATAAAGTCCCTCAGTATTTTCACGAACAACCACGAAGTCAATATCTTCGGGGCCTTTATCCCTCAAAGGAGTTTTTACTCCTTCGTACAATTTGACGGGTCTTAAGTTAATATACTGGTCAAAATGAAATCTAAGTTTTAAAAGAATACCTTTTTCAAGAATTCCCGGTTTAACATCCGGATGACCTATGGCACCCAAATATATTGCATCGAATTTTGATAAAGACTCAAGTACTGTATCCGGCAGAATTTCTCCTGTCGCCTTGTAATGATCACCGCCTAAATTATAATTAGTAAATTTCAGTCTAAAATCGCATTTGCCTGCTACAGTCTCCAGCACCTTGATTCCTTCTGCAACAACTTCGGGTCCTGTACCATCTCCTGGGATTACAGCTATTTTATATTCTTTTGACATCACAACTCCTGTATAAATAAATACGGAACATTGAAATTGGAAAATAGAAATTGGAAATTTGGCCTTCATGCTTTTCTACTGTTTTTCCAAATTTCCAATTTCTATTTTCTAATTTCAAGCCGTGAACGGTTACCAGTTTACAGTTATCGGTTTACAGCTTTTTCAATAAATTATGCAACGACTGATTGTTGTTTTGTTTTGATCAACCCTGAACCGTAAACTGTTTATTAATTTAGTGGATTTCGGCTTTTTCCTGCTTTGAAAGTCTCATAAGCCTTATAGTCTTGAAGGGACCTGAAATTAGATAGGCAACTCCTAAAAGAAACAGGGCAATGGATGGCTGCGCTGCTATAAAAATTAAAATCAGTATAACTGTAACAAGAACATTGAAATTCATCTTTTTAAACAGCTCGTGTTGTTTAAAACAATCGTATTTTATGGTGCTGACCATTAAAAAAGAAAGAATATAAAGCATTATAAGGGGTAATATACAGTTAGAAGTACCTGCTATATCGAATTTATTATAGAACAAAACAGCAGTAGCAGCCATGCCGGCAGCAGCCGGTATCGGAAGGCCTGTAAAGTAATCGCCGCCTGCTGTATCAACATGGGCATTGAAACGTGCCAAGCGAAGAGCTCCGCAAATCATAAATAAAAATGCGGCAAGCCAGCCGATTCTTCCCATAGGCTTAAGAGCCCATAAATACATCATCACCCCGGGAGCAAGACCAAAGGATACAAGATCCGCAAGAGAATCGTATTCAACACCAAATTTGCTCGTGGTATTAGTAGCCCTGGCGATTTTGCCATCAAGAATATCAAATACCACGGCGATAATAATAGCTATAGCCGATGTAACATATTTGCCATCTATTGAAGCAATAATAGCATAGAATCCGCAAAAAATATTTAAAGATGTAAATATGTTAGGCAGAATGTATATTCCGCGCCTCAGCTTGTCTTTATTAATTCTTTTCTTTCTTTTCATGTCTTAAATATCCCAAAATAGATGTACCGGCTTTAACCTTATCCCCGACTGCAACATTAAGATCCGCATCATCGGGCAGATAAATATCAAGTCTTGATCCAAAACATATCATACCCAGGCGTTCACCGCAGGCTACCCTGTCCCCCTTCTGTAGCTTGCATATAATACGCCTCGCTATAAGCCCTGCAATCTGAACAACACATATTTTACTGCCGTCTCCTGTCTTAAGAAAAATCGCATTATGTTCATTATCCCTTGAGGCCTTATCCAGATTTGCGGAAAAAAATTTTCCAGGATAATAACTTACCCTTTCAACTTCCCCTTCATGCGGAATACGATTTACATGCACATTAAATATCGACATGAAGACACTTATCTTTTGACATCTGCCTTCAAAAAAAGGGCTGCTGTCATCTTGCCCGGCTATAATTACTTTTCCATCAGCCGGTGATACAACAGCACCGTAATTTTTAGGTATAACCCGGTCAGGATCCCTGAAAAAATAGCAGATGAAAAAAGTAACCGCAAGACCTATCAGCGCGGGAACAGTCAGCCCCAAAAGGGCAAAAACACCTGTAGTAAAGGCCGAAGCAAATATCAAAGGATATCCGGCTTTTGCTACAGGAAATGCGACTTGACTCGGAGGATCTGACCAGGAAAATTTATCCATTTAACATACACCTTAGTTAAAGTTTAAAAAATTTATACCAATATCGATTAATAATGTCAATGATTACAAGTCAAATTACCACCCCCCAGGATATGGCTTATTTATATTAGTCCTCAAAGGCACCCTATTTTGAGTGCCTAAAATGCCTAAAGTTAAGGTACGCCTTCGGCGTGCTAATTGATAACATAGTAATAGAAACCGTTACACTTTTCTATGCATTAATGACTCAAGAAATCTTTATATAAAATGGCAGAATACCACAACTTTAGGCACTTATATATTAACTTCAGCCCAACATTTTCGTATATAATGGGGTACAAACAAGCTGTTATCATCTGTATCATTTGTCTCAAATCTATCCATACTTATATGAGCCACAGTAGAAGCCCTGATTGTGTTTTGGTAAGACGGCGCAAAATGTGCCAGATCACCTATCTGATCTTTAATTTTATTTTGATAAATTTTGGCGCCGTCACCAACAAACAGGCATGGCTCATTTATATCGCAAACAGCCTGAACAGGACTAATAGCCTGTCCCCTAAGTTCCTTTTTCAAATATCCGTTTTCAAACCTGTAACGTGAAAAATACACCTCTTCTTTACGGGCATCTAATAACGGGCTAACGAGATATGAAGAAAAGCCGCACTGCATGGCAAGCGAATCAAGGCTTGAAACACCCACAACAGGTTTGCCGGATGCCATAGCAAAACCCTTTATCGAACTAATACCTATTCGCAGACCGGTAAAGCTCCCGGGCCCTCTTGTTACCGCAAATCCATCCAGTTCAGATACGGTTAACCCAGACAAATTCAATACTGTATCTATCATCTCCATTAAATGTTTTGAATGAGTTTGTTCGATAAATAGAGTAGTCTCGGCTATAATTGATTCTTTCTCAACAATGGCAACGCTACAACTTTTTGTAGCTGTATCTACAGCGAGTATTCTCATAATTTATCGCATAAAGCAGGGTTAAATTCTATATCTTTTACTTTAGCTTTAGCTTTATAAAAAAAACCAGCTAAACGTGAGCTTCAGGTATGATACATTCAAAACAGGAAACTGTTTGAATGTATTATTCCTGAAGCGAATATATGTTAAAGGGCTAAAGTGTTACCGTTTTACTTAATCTTGCTTTTTGCTTTTTTGCCCCACTGCCCTTAATGTTTAAGCCCTCAAGTACAATCGGCAGTACCTCATCCATGTGTTTTACAGGAATGAACTTGATTTTACGCTTTACATTTGAAGGAAGTTCTACAATATCCTTTTTATTCTTTTCAGGAATTACTACAGTATAAATTCCAGCCCTCAAAGCCCCCAAAGCCTTTTCTTTCAAGCCTCCTATCGGAAGGACTCTTCCTCTAAGCGTAATTTCGCCGGTCATAGCAATGTCCTTGCTGACCGGCTTATTGGTCAAAACAGAAATCAGGGCTGTAGCCATAACAATTCCGGCAGAAGGACCATCTTTTGGTATCGCACCTGCCGGGACATGTATGTGCACATCAAAATTTTCCAAAAAATTTTCTTTTACTCCAAAACAAGAAAGATTTGCCCTGGCATAACTTACAGCCGCTCGGGCGGATTCCTGCATTACCTCTCCGAGCTGCCCGGTAATAATCAAGTCACCCTTGCCTTGTATTAAAGCCGCCTCCACATACAGAACTTCTCCTCCAGCATTAGTCCAGGCAAGCCCGATAGACAGTCCGACCTGACTCTCCTGCTGATCCATCTCAGGATAATATCTGGGTATGCCCAGATACTTATGCAGATTTGTCCTTGTAATATTGAAAGGACCTTTTTCTCTTTCAGCTATCTTACGCGCCACCTTGCGACATATTGACCCAAGCTCACGTTCAAGGTTTCTCAAACCTGCCTCGGAGGTGTATTCATTTATAATCTGGAGCAATGCATTTGGACTGATGGAAATATTCTTCGGCTTTAAGCCGTTTTCCTTAAGCTGACGCGGGAAAAGATGTGTCTCAGCAATAATCTTCTTTTCCTCCTCAGTATATCCCGAAAGATTAATGACCTCCATTCTGTCAAGAAGTGCTGAAGGAATTGTATCTGTCAAATTGGCGGTAAGTACGAACATAACCCTGGAAAGATCAAACGGTAAGTTCAGGTAGTGATCACTGAATTCAAAGTTTTGCTCTGGATCAAGAGCTTCTAATAAAGCAGAAGAAGGATCACCTCGAAAATCAGAGCCCACTTTGTCAATCTCATCCATCATAAAAACAGGGTTGTTTGATCCACACTGCTTCAAACTCTGTAGTATACGTCCAGGCATTGACCCTATATATGTGCGGCGATGGCCTCTAATTTCCGCTTCATCTCGAATTCCACCGAGAGAAATACGGACGAATTTACGCTTCATCGCTTTAGCAATAGCTCTTCCCAAAGAAGTCTTCCCCACGCCGGGAGGCCCGACAAAACATAGAATAGGACCTTTCATTTTTGGATTTAGCCTGCGAACACTCAAATATTCAAGTATTCGATCTTTCACCTTGTACAGAGCGTAGTGATCTTTGTCTAATATTTTTTTTGCATTCAATATATCGATCACATCTTTGGTTTTTTTATCCCATGGCAGATCAACCAGCCAGTCCAGATAACTCCGTATAACTGAAGCTTCAGCAGAATCAGGATGCATCTGTTCCAGACGCTTTAACTGCTTTGCAGCCTCTTTTCCAGCCTCCTTGGGCATTTTGGCGCTCTTGATCCTTTTCTTGTAATCATCTATCTCTTCAGCTCTTTCATCATGCTCGCCCAGTTCCTTGTGGATAGCCCTAACCTGCTCTCTTAAAAAATAATCGCGCTGGCTCTTAGAAATTTCATCCTTGGCATCAGATTGAATCTTTGCCTGTATCACCGAAAGCTCTACTTCATGTGAAAGCAGATCGTTAACTTTTTTAAGACGTTCCACAGGATCTACAAGTTCAAGCAGAGTCTGTGACTCCTCAATTTTCAGTCTAAGATTCGATGATACAAGATCTGCAAGCTTGCCCGGATCATCTATGCTTTCCAGAATGGTACCGACATCGCCGCTTAATTCTCCCCGAAGAGCCAGAATCTTCTCTGAATGCTCTCGTACATTCCTCATCAGAGCTTCAATCTCCAGATTGACTGCTTCAGTCATATGTTCTTTAATAATTTCAATTTTTACGCGATAATAAGCTTTGTTTCTGAGATATGTTACAATTTTTGCCTTGGCGACACCTTGCACAAGGGCCTTGACACTGCCGTCAGGCAGTTTCAACATCCTCAGAATCCGGCCAACTGTTCCAATCGTGTAAATTTCATCCTTTTTAGGATTCTCTACGCCCGAATCCTTTTGCGCAACCAACAATAAATAACCGTCTTTTATTACAGCCGCTTCCACCGCTCGCACTGATTTTTCCCGACCGACAAAAAGAGGAATAAGCATACCCGTAAAAATCACAACGTCCCGTATAGGCATTAAAGGAAGAGTTTTGGGTATTTTTATATCCTTTTCATCTTCTTCAATAATACTTATCAAATCATCTTTATCTGTTTCACCCATTATTTCACCTGTTTTTAATTATTTCCCCCCACAATCGCCAAGAGGCTGCCCGAAAATTTTCGCCTTCCTTGAACTTGAACAAAATTGAACATTTTTCAAAGGTCTCGTAGCAGGATGAAAATTCTCGGACAGCCTCCCATATCGACATGAAAGAGTCTTATGTATATAACAAATTGTGTTTAAAATGTATGAACACAATAATATATAACATTATTTTCCTTTGACAATATCAATCTTGTTTTTTTATAAAACCTAAGATTATAAAATCCACATAACTAATTTTGAAAATTTTACATGACAAAAGACTATGTTTAAAGATAATACCTCAAAATGAAACCTTTGAAAAATACTTAAAGAGGTCTGAATATGTTAACCCAACTAATTGAAATATTAATTTTTATATTTGGAATTTGTATAGGAAGTTTTATGAATGTATGCATATACAGGTTGCCCGCATCAAAATCAATTATAAATCCAGCCCGTTCTATATGCCCCAACTGCGGAAATATTATAAGATCTTATGACAATATTCCTGTTTTAAGTTATCTGTGGCTTAAAGGAAAATGCCGCCATTGTAATTCTCCTATAGCATTTCGTTACCTTTTGGTTGAATTGACAGGAGGTTTTTTTGCACTTTGTATATATTTCAAGTTTGGAATTACAATTGAAGCATTTGTGTACTATGCCTTAATTTCATCACTGCTTGTGATTACCTTTATTGATATTGATCATCAGATAATACCGGACGTCATTACACTTCCAGGCATACCGATCTTCTTTTTTGCATCATTTACCCTTGCAGCAATCACTTACAAAGACTCTTTGTTGGGAATAGTGGTCGGCGGCGGAAGCCTTTTATTAATTGCAGTAACATACAACCTTCTTACTAAAAAAGAAGGCATGGGAGGCGGAGACATCAAGCTTCTGGCAATGATAGGAGCTGCCTTAGGGTGGAAAGGCATTCTCTTTACAATATTTATTGGTTCTGCCATCGGAACTCTGGTGGGAATAGTTTTAATGCTGCGTACACGCAAAGGTTTAAAACTCGCTATTCCCTTCGGCCCGTTTCTGTCAATAGGCGCAATTATCTATATCTTCTTTGGTTCCAGTATTATAAACTGGTATCT